>JANYLE010000009.1 GCA_025363795.1 Mariniphaga sp.
TGGGGATTAATTTGCTTAACCGTCTCAATGGCAGTCTTTATTTCAAGCGTAAGACTTGTAATGTATCTTTCGGTCAATTCGTCAGATACCGCTCCGGTCATATTAGGGTTTTCCCTTTTCTGAGGAGTTGGAAGCTGAGGTTTCTTTTCGTACAGAACATTGCCTTCTCTGTCGACGACGCCAATTGCTGTATTTGTACCGCCGACATCAATTCCAATTGCTACTTGTCTCATTTGTAAATGTTTGATTTTATTAAAATAATATTGGTTGTAAATCTGAAAAATTTCTCAAAAGTAAGAATAAAACTAAAATGATGGAAAAAGGAAGGTGCCAATTATTCCATTTTTCCATCATTTCAATTTGATCATATTAATTTGTTCCGTTTGAATTAACGGATCTTACTCCCTTTTAATGCAAAGAAGGTGATATAGGCATAACAAAGGATTGGCACCAACAATGCACCGCGTGCGCTGAAAGCATCTGTCAATCCTCCAATTAGTAGTGGAACGACAGCACCACCGGCAATCAGTGTATTGATGATCCCGGATGCCAAAGGCATTTCGGCAGGATCCAAATCGTTAACGGCTAAAGCAAAAATATTCGGAAACATGATTGAGTTGAAGAAGCCGATGGAGAGTAAACACCACATCCCGACTGTAGCCGGCGTCATAACAGCAGCAAGAATAAGGAGCATATTTACTGTTCCGAAAATTCCCAGTGCCACATTTGCCTTCCCTTTTCCAAGCAACATCAGGAAGAAGTTGGCGATAGCGATAACCAGAAAAATAAGTCCGTTCATTGGTTGCGAGTTAAAAACAAACTGTCCTTCGGTAACCGCTGCCGAAGTGATAAACCAACCCACAAAGAAGGCAAAGACCATCACGAAGGCTGAATATTGGTATTTCTTTGAAGTGGGAAGCGTACTTAACAGGATTGATCCGAAGAAACGACCGACCATGGCACCGCCCCAGTAAATTGCCGACAATTTTACAGCTACATCGACTGCAAAACCACCTTCTCTGAGGTAAGGAGCAATTTGTCCGGCGGTTCCGACTTCAGCGCCGACATAACAGAAGATTCCTAACGCACCAAGCCAAACCTGAGGTTTCCTAAAGACAGAATTTGATGAGATGGTGTCGTCACCTGTAATTTTGGGAAGATTGATAAATACAATTCCGATTGCAATCAGCACGACAATCGTTCCGATCACAATAAATGGCATCTGAACAAATTTGGCAGCCTCTGCAGGTGATGCGCCACCTTTTATTGCTAAAACTGCGGGAGCAAGAACCAGGATACCTGCAAGGAATGGGGCAATTGTTGTTGCAACACCATTAAGTGCCTGGGTGAGATTCAAACGGGCGGGAGCGGTCTCTTGTGGTCCCAAAGCTGCAACATATGGGTTCGCGGCAGTCTGAAGAAATACAACTCCGGTTGCCATTACAAAAACTGCAAGAAGGAATAATGGGTAGGACAATACTGCCACCGCGGGAAAGAACATGTAACTTCCCAAAGCAACCAGTATAAGACCTGCGATCACCCCATTTTTATAGCCAATCTTTTTAATGATATAACCGCATAAAAAACTAAAAACTGCATATGCGATAAAAAATGAAAAATTAACCAACTGTGCTTCAAAGTTTGTAAGAGCAAATGCTAATTGCACCTGATCTTTCATTGCAATGTTAAAGTTGGTAATGAAGCCGAAAATAAAAAAGATGGAGGCCATAAAGGTCATCCCCAACTTGAGGTTACCGTTTGTCTTCTGTTCCATTATTCAATAAAGTTTTTGTTAATGATTTGATTAGTTACATTTTTTTGGATTGAACAAATATAGAAATATTTCATTGTGATATCTTATTATATCCTAATTTTATGACCGTTAATATAAATGACAATACGATGAGTTATCTTCCAGCAAATGATCGGTATGACCAAAAAACAAATTATAGGCGCTGTGGTCGCAGCGGGATAAAACTGCCTGAAATATCTTTGGGATTATGGCATAATTTTGGCGGTGTGGATGTTGCTGAGAATGGGCGTGCCATGCTCCGGTATGCTTTTGATCAGGGAATTACCCATTTCGATCTTGCCAATAATTATGGCCCCCCTCCCGGGTCTGCAGAAGAAAATTTTGGTGCAATTTTCAAGAAAGATTTTCTCCCTTACCGCGATGAGCTGATCATCTCTACCAAAGCGGGTTACCTGATGTGGCCCGGTCCTTATGGTGAATGGGGCTCACGTAAAAATTTGCTTTCCAGTCTTGATCAGAGCCTGAAAAGGATGGGGCTTGAATATGTTGATATTTTCTATTCGCATCGTCCTGATCCGGAGACGCCGCTTGAAGAAACCATGATGGCACTCGACCGCGCAGTCCGCTCAGGGAAGGCACTTTATGCCGGTATCTCCAACTATCCTGCTGAATTAACAAAAAAAGCCTGTGCAATTCTTAAGCAACTGGGAACTCCTTGCCTCATTCACCAGCCAAAATACTCCATGTTTGAACGTTGGGTTGAAGACGGACTGTTAGCCGTTGTTGAAGAGGAAGGTGTCGGAGTGATTGCTTTTTCGCCTTTGGCACAGGGACTTCTGACCGACAGGTACCTGCATGGAATTCCTGCAGATTCGAGAGCTGCCAAGTCATGGGGATTTTTAAAAGCAGAGCAGGTAGAACCGGCACTCGCAAAGGTAAAACTGCTCAATGATATTGCAATTACACGTAATCAGTCACTGGCCCAAATGGCAATTGCATGGTTATTAAAAGATAAAAGAGTGACTTCAGTTTTGATTGGGGCAAGTTCGGTGGCTCAACTGAAAGATAATCTGGCAGCCCAGAATAACCTGACGTTTTCCGATGCCGAGCTGAAGCAAATTGAGGCCGTATTAAAAGCCTGAAAGGAAGCTGATAATTTAGATTCGGGAGGCAGTGAATTAAATTTCCAGCCTCCCGAATTTCCATTATTTTTTATTTGATGCTTTAGATCCGCCGCCGAAAATTATACCGGCACCTAAAACAAATCCAAAATTATACCAGGCTCCATTGTTATTAATGGCGTACATCGCTATTTTATCGCTGAACAGACTACCAAAAAAGCTAAATGGTGCAATGAATCCGTGCCATAATCCGGACCAGAATCCATACGGCTGATCAACCAGGCAATTTTGTACATGCGATACTTCGGCACACGATGAAAAAATGAGACAGCAAATTACGACTATCAGAATAGCCGGGTGAAGTAAGTAGTTTGAATTTTTCATATCTAAGTCTTTAAAAAGGGGTGCTTTTTTGTCTTAAACGGTTCCTTCAAAAACTCTTTTAAAATAACGAATGGCGCAATCCTGGAGCGTTTTCGTCTTGAGCTCTTCGGCGATAACGGGCGCAAGCGTTTTTTGACGAAAAACCGGCCAACCTTCTTTATCTTCTCCACTTAGCTCAATTAAACCCATCTCCTTATAAAGGGTGCAGCTCCCCAGGTTGATCAGGTTAATTTTCTCTTCTTTGGTAAACTTCTGAAATGTCAATCCGCGTTCGCGGATCCCAACCAGAAACAGCACTCCGTTAAAATCGACATCAATCCCAAACATACCGCTTAGCTGCTCACATAAATCCTTCCAATTATCTGGTGCTATCATCCTTCAACAATTTGTTTTTAATGGCAGGATGGAACTTGCACCGATGAATCTGCGCTCGTTTCATTGCTCAATTTTTTGTAAAAATACGAATATTAGTTCTTTGTTAAGATTCAAAAGATTCGGCAGGTAATGGTTAGAAGAAGTGGCAAAAATTTTACTTTTGTGAATTAGAATATTTCAAAAGTTTAATCCATTGAGGGTTTCACCCGTTGGAACAAATAAAATGAAACGAGCCATGAGAAATATCTTACACCGAAGTTTGATTATCGTTGGTGAGTTCCATGTGGCCTTTAAAAAACAAATTATTTACATATGAAAAACGTACGAATTGTTGATGTTTTGAAATCGGGGCAGGTAGGCACCGAAATCACAGTAAAAGGTTGGGTTCGTACCCGCCGTGGAAGTAAAAATGTGAATTTTATTGCCTTGAATGACGGCTCAACAATTAATAATCTGCAGGTCGTAGCTGAGGTTGAGGTCTTTGGAGAAGATTTTTTCAAAAATATCAACACCGGTGCCGCTGTTGGTGTAACAGGAAAATTGGTCGAATCGGGCGGTTCCGGTCAATCAGTTGAATTACAAGCTTCGGCACTTGAGTTAATTGGGGCTGCTGATCCTGATAAATATCCGATTCAGCCTAAACGCCATTCACTTGAATTTCTGCGTGAAGTGGCACATCTTCGTCCACGTACAGCAACTTTCAGTGCAATTTTCCGCATTCGCCATGCCATGGTGTTTGCCATACATAATTTCTTCAACGACAGAGGGTTTTATAATGTTCACACCCCTATTATTACAAGTTCTGATGCCGAGGGGGCGGGCGAAATGTTCCGTATTACAACCCTTCCTGCCAAGGACGCACCACTTAATGAAGAAGGGAATGTCGATTTCACCCAGGATTTCTTCGGCAAATCGGCAAATCTGACCGTTTCAGGACAACTTGAAGGGGAATTGTTTGCGATGGCTTTAGCCAAGATCTACACTTTTGGACCTACTTTCCGTGCCGAGAATTCCAATACATCACGCCATTTAGCTGAGTTTTGGATGATTGAACCAGAAGTTGCCTTTTCCGATCTGAACGATAATATGGATCTTGCTGAAGATTTTCTTAAATACCTGATTCGTTATGCGCTGGATCATTGCATGGATGATCTCCTTTTCCTGAGCAGCCGACTGGTTGAAGAAGAGAAAACGAAGCCAGCCGATCAGCGATCGATGGAACTGATCGAAAAGCTGAAGTTTGTTGCTGATAATGATTTTGTCAGATTGACCTATACCGATGCAATCGAAATTCTTAAAAATTCGAAACCGAATAAGAAGGGAAAGTTCCAATATCCAATAACCGGTTACGGAACCGATCTGCAAAGCGAGCACGAGCGATTCCTCGTTGAACAGGAATTTAAAAAGCCTGTGATTCTTACTAATTACCCGAAAGAGATCAAATCGTTCTATATGCGCCTCGACGACAACGGAGAGACTGTTGCAGCTATGGATGTATTGTTCCCGCAAATCGGTGAGATCATCGGTGGTTCGCAGCGTGAAGAGCGGCTCGACGTGTTGGAACGCCGGATGGACGAAATGAATATTCCTAAAGACGATATGCAATGGTATCTCGATACGCGTCGGTTTGGCGGGTGTCCTCATGCTGGTTTCGGTCTTGGATTCGAAAGGCTTCTCCTTTTTGTTACCGGGATGAGTAATATCCGTGATGTTATCCCGTTTGCCCGAACCCCTAAAAATTGTGAATTTTAAAGCGTTAAAACACTATAACAGGAACCCCGGAGAAGCATATTCTACCGGGGTTTTTAATGATTTTTTCAAATGCTTAATAATTTTTTTTACCTTTCGGACGGAATAAGGGTTTAACAAATTATGCAGAAATTAAGTCTTCAACAAAAATTACTTCAGAAACTTTCGCCCCAGCAGATACAGGTTATCAAGCTGTTGGAACTGCCTAGTTTGCAACTCGAGCAAAGAATCAAGAAGGAACTTGAAGAAAATCCTGTGCTTGAGATTGAAAATGAAGAGTTTGGATCGTCAGAAGAAGAATTTTCCGATGATTTAAAAACGAACGAGGACCGGGATAATGAAGAGTTTTCTGTAAGTGATTATCTGAACGAAGAAGATTATCCGTCATACCGTTACAATACCCAAAATACTTCCAAAGATGATAAAGTAACTGATCTCCCTTTTTCGGATGGTACCTCTTTTCACGAATACCTGCAGGAACAGGTAAGTATGGTGATGCTCAACGAACGCGAGAAGATTCTGGCAGAACATATTATTGGAAATATTGACGAAGATGGGTATTTGCGGCGGGAGATAGCGGCAATCGTTGATGATCTTGAATTTACTCAGAATATAAAAACCAACGAGGCTGAATTGATCGGAATTCTCAGGATTATTCAGGACCTTGATCCTCCCGGTGTAGGTGCCCGTAACCTCAGGGAGTGTCTCCGGTTGCAGCTTTTTCGTAAGGTTAACCAAAAGCCGGAGATTAAACTGGCGGGACAAATTCTTCGCGATACATTCGATGAATTTACGAGAAAGCACTTCGATAAGATTTCACGGAAATTTGGGGTGGATGAAGAGACATTAAAAGATGCGATTGACGAAATCCTTAAACTGAATCCAAAACCGGGGAGCTCGTTCAGCAATAATATCAGTCATGGTAACCAGGCAATTATCCCTGATTTTATTCTCGAAGTTATTGATGATGAGTTGCAGCTAAGCCTTAATCAGAAGAATGTTCCCGAACTGAATATCAGTCGCCACTATTCCAACATGCTCAGGTCTTATAATGATAATCGCAAAGCAATGACCCGCGACGTGAAGGAGGCGGTCCTTTTTGTCAAACAGAAGATTGATTCAGCCAAATGGTTTATCGATGCCATTAAACAACGACAAGAGACCCTGATGCACGTGATGACTGAAATATTGATGTACCAGAAGGAATATTTCATGGAGGGGGACGAAACGAAAATGCGACCCATGATTTTGAAAGACATCGCCGATCGCACAGGACTTGATATTTCGACTATTTCGAGGGTCTCAAACAGTAAATATATCCAGACCCATTTTGGAATTTACCCGTTAAAATTCTTTTTCTCCGAATCGATGCAAAAAGATAATGGCGAAGAGGTTTCAACGCGCGAGATTAAGTCGATACTCCGTGAGTTTATTGATAATGAGAGTAAACGCAAGCCTCTTACCGATGATGACCTTACACAGGTACTTAATGATAAAGGTTATGCAATTGCCCGTCGGACGGTGGCTAAATATCGCGAGCAACTCGATATTCCCGTGGCAAGGATGCGCAAGGAACTTTAGCCTTTATAGCATCTTCTTTTGAATCAGTAGAATAAAATTGTTTTTAAATTTTAATACAGTATAGTTGTGATTTGTAAAGATCAGGACTGGCTGAAAAAAAGTGTTTCTTATGGAGAAAATTCTGGCAAGAGTTATTCAGATTGTATTTCACCCTTTACTGATTTCAACCGCTGCGGTCTTTATTCTTTTCAAAACAAACCTTTATTTTGCATATATCCCGGAGCATATCAGGGAAATCATCACCTTTTCGACTCTTCTCACCACGGGCATTATTCCTTTGATTTTCATTATTTTTATAGGATCTATTCAACAACGGTCAAAAGCAAACTTTCCGGGAATTACCATTATCTACCTTTTCACGGCAGTGAGTTACTATCTGGAATATTACCTTATTTCGAAGATGCCGCTGGCCGGGTTCTTCAAAGCGGGATTTCTTGCCGGAACTTTAGTTTTAGTTTCGCTTTCGTTGATTTCGCTTCGCTGGAATATCAGTTCCCATCTTGCCGGAGTGGGAGCATTGGCAGGTGTTACGGTCGCTTTAATGTTGAGATTGGGGGTTTTTAATCCTTTTTTCCTCGCAGCTGTATTGTTGGCAGGAGGATTGACAGGGTTTTCGCGGTTGGCACTCGAAAAAAATAACCCGGCACAGGTTTTGGCCGGGTTTGTACTTGGATTTGGAATTCTCTTTTCAGTCTTTAGCTATATCTGATCTTTTCAGACAATAAATTTATAGCCAATCCCTTTCAGGGTACGGATATGATCATTCCCTATTTTTTCGCGTAACTTCCTGATGTGAACATCAATGGTTCGGTCGCCAACAATAACGTTGTTGCCCCATACCGACTTATAAATCTCATCGCGGGTAAATACTTTATCGGGTTTGGATACCAACAACGACAAGAGTTCAAATTCCTTCCGGGGTAAGGTCAGTTCACGTCCTTCAATAATCAGTACATATCGTTCTTTGTCAATCACCATATCACCGATGTTGATGATTTTATCAAGGTCCGCACTATCGGAGGCCATGCCACCCGACCTTTTCAGCAACGCTTTTACGCGGCTGATTAAAACCTTCGGGCGGATTGGTTTCGTAATATAATCGTCGGCACCTGCCTCAAAACCTGCAATCTGGGAATAATCTTCTCCACGGGCAGTCAAAAATGCGATAATGACGCTTTTACAGCAGGGAAGCTTTCTGATTTCTTCGCATGCTGCAATACCATCCATCTCCGGCATCATCACATCGAGGATAACAAGATCGGGCTTAATTTTACCTGCCATCTCGATTGCTTCAAGACCATTACGGGCAGAATAGACCCTAAAGCCTTCACGTTGAAGATTATAACTTACGAATTCAAGAATGTCTTCCTCGTCGTCGACAAGAAGTATTCGGGGAGTATTGTCTTTTTCTACCATCTGTTTGTATGAACTGAATTCATGATTTTCTATGAATTAAATTTAGTAATAAATAGGATAGGATGTTAACGAGGCGAAAATATTTTTTATTTGTTGTGTTTTTCAAGCATAAATGTAAAGGTTGTTCCTTTATCCATCTGACTTTTAACATGAATTGTCTGTTCGTGAGCTTCAATGATGTGTTTGACAATGGAGAGTCCTAATCCTGTTCCACCCTGCATTCTTGATCTGCTTTTATCGACCCGGTAAAAACGTTCGAAAATTCGGATCAGGTCCTTTTTTTCAATTCCGATTCCATCATCGCTCACCTCTATGAGCACCATCTTATCCATGTCGTAAAAAACAACGTTAACGTTTCCCCCTTTTTTCCCATATTTAATTGCATTTCCGACAAGGTTGCTGATGACTTCGAATATTCTTTTTTTATCAGCGATAACAAATACCGGTTTTGTTGCTTTAACGGCCAGGTTCATCCCAATTTTTCGGGCATTGGCATCACGTAATTCGAACTCGAAAACTTCTTCTGTCAGTTTTACAAGATCGAAGGGTTCCATGTTGAGTTTCATCTCGCCCGATTCCAGCTTTGTGATAGATTCGAGATCCTCCACAATGCTGATCATTCTGTCAATGCTTTTTTCTGTCCTTTCGAGGTAGAGCCGATTGATTTTAGGATCCTCCAATCCGCCGTCGAGTAAGGTGAGAATATAGCCCTGAATGTTAAATATGGGTGTTTTAAGTTCGTGAGAAACATTTCCAACGAAATCTTTCCGGTATTTTTCAAGATCCCGCAACCGATCAATCTCAGCAAGTTTGTTTTCGGCCCACTGTTTTACCTCCTGATCTACTTCTGCGATAATATCCCTTTGACCGTAGATCATTTTTGTTAGTTTCTTCCCTTCAATAGGCACTTCACGGATGGTCTTATAAATGGGGGTGATTTTGTCATTAATCAGTACCGAAAGAATATAAAGAGTTGTGAAATAGGCGATAAGAAATATCATTGGAATGAAAATCACCATCCAGAGCTCCCATCCCAGCCAATGTGAAATGAGAATCAGGATGGAGGTAAAAACAGTAATGATTACTGATGATGTGATTGATAATTTTTGTGGCGTGCTTGACTTTAGTGAAACCATCCTTGACAATTATTAAATTTTCAGCAAGTAAAGTTATATTTATTTCCCCTTCCTAACAATTTTCGACCGTTAATCACTTATTAACATTTATTTAATGTGATAATGGAGGGTCACAACCTTGATCAGGAATACCTTTGACAGTGATATAAAGTTCAATTTTTAATGGAAAAACTCTGCTTGGTTTTTGGTATTCTTTTGGGTGTAATAGGTACATGGGTAATGATGGTTTTATTCCGCAATCGAAAAACTGCGCGTAAAAGCGAATTAGATACACCGGAAAAAAATGAGTTTTCGGAGTCTTCGATCAAAGCTGAAAGTGTTTTGATTAAAACCAATGAGGATTCTTCCAATGCGATTATCATGATTTCCAAAGCCTATTATCTTGGAATATCGGGATTCCATTCTGAAAACCAGAAGCTTTTGGGTGAGATTGAAGCTGAGATCGAAGAGTTTAATCAAAGAGTCAGGAAGCTGAAAGCCAATACTTTTTTGATTCTTCAGCAACTTCAGCAGGGTTCGATTGAAACGGGTCATTACTATGTGCAAATTGTTGATTATATGCGCGAAATGGCTCATTCCATCAAGTATGTAGTTTTGCCGCTCAATGTGCATTTGATGAATAAATATAAACCATTTGCCGAAGATCAAAATGCCGAGCTGACCCAATTTAGTAACCACGTCACTGACTTCCTGAATTTTGCACTACATATTATAAAGGAATCGCGGTTTGAACAAATCGACGATTTGATCCAAAAACGTCAATCGATTCTCGAATTGATTCTCGAACAAGAGAAGCAGGAAATACACAGGATTAAAAGGAAAGAGACCAACACCAGCAATGCAGTTTTGTATTTTGGGGTGATGTCAGAAACCAAGCATTTACTTCTGCAGACTGTTAATTTGCTTAAAGCTACGCGGGATTTTGTCTCCTACACGAAATCCTAAGCAAATAACATACAATAAGTATAAGACGTTTTGGTTAGTCTAACTTATTTATTTGCATACAAATAGTCCAATTTTTGTCTTTTTGTAATCGATTTGACGAAAATAATTCGAAGGCATTTCTCGGTGTCAGAAAAAAACGTATTGCAGATTTCCTCTTATTTTCAGGCAATTACAATTTATAATGCTTTTTTTTAAATAAATAAATTAAAATTTACGTCCTAACGTAAAATAATCAGTTTATCCTCGGTAAGAAAGTTATAAATTCGCACTCTGTATAAATGCTGAGATAAATTAAATTGCTAATACTATGAACCTGGACAAAATTTTTGGATTTCTTGTTCCAAAAGACCGCAAGTTCTTCCCTCTTTTTAATGAAGCCGCTGATAACCTGGTGCTTGCATCCGAATTACTGGTTAAGCTAATGGGTGAAAATGATCTTGTTCAACGCGAAGTATATATTAAGCTAATCAAAGACGCTGAACACAAAGGAGATGATATCACGCGCAACCTGCTTCGGGAGTTAAATGGTACCTTTATTACCCCTTTTGATCGTGAGGATATCCATCAGCTCATTTCGACAATGGATGATGTCATTGACTACATCCACAAATCATCTACCAAAACCCATTTTTACAAACTGCCAACCTTCCCTGAAGAATTTGTGAAAATAGCCGATTACATTCATGCTGCCAATAAGGAGATCCAATTGGTCCTTCGTAGTGTAAATAGTGCTTCCGATTTTCTGAAATTCACCGATTCCTGCGCCAAAATTGACGCCTACGAAAGCGAAGTCGATTATTTGTACCAGGAATACCTTTCCAATCTTTTCGAATTGGAAACCAACGCGATTAATTTGATTAAAAAACGCGATATTCTGGCCTCTCTTGAGAAGGCAATTGACAAATGTGATGATGTTGCCAATGTCTTTTCATCAATCATCGTTAAAATATCATAAGTATAGCTACCGTTTTAATTTTGGCATAGGTCCATTAATTGACGGTGCAGTATGCTCAATATTAATTAACATTTTATGGATTTTACCATTCTAATTGCCATTGTTATTCTGGCTTTTATTTTTGATTTTATCAATGGCTTTCACGATGCTGCAAATTCTATTGCTACTGTCGTGTCAACCAAGGTGTTAACTCCTTTGCAGGCAGTTATTTGGGCAGCATTCTTTAATCTTGCCGCATATGCAATTTTCGAATTGCGGATAGCCGACACAATTGCTAAAGTCGTTGATACCGGTGCCATTAATCTTCAGGTGATTTTGGCAGGAATAATCGCCGCAATTATCTGGAACCTGATCACCTGGTACCTGGGAATTCCCTCAAGTTCATCGCACACATTGGTTGGTGGGTTTGCCGGAGCTGCAATTGCCTTTGGAGGCTGGGATGTTGTTCATTCCAATTTGATTCTCAAAATTGCTGCATTTATTTTCCTTGCACCAATGCTGGGAATGTTGCTATCCTATCTGTTGTCGATTGCCCTTTTATGGATTTTCAAAAGTTTTAACCCTTTCAGGTTAAAGCGTTGGTTTAAGATCGGGCAGCTCTTTTCATCTGCAATGTTCAGTCTTGGACATGGAGGAAACGATGCTCAGAAAGTAATGGGAATAATCGCGGCAACTTTGCTTGTCTATTTTAAAGCTGCTGATCCTGCCACTATACCGGAGTGGGCACATATCACTTTTAACGAAGCCGGAAAAATACATTCGATCCCATTGTGGATTGTATTTGGTTGTTATACTGCAATATCGCTTGGAACATTATTGGGTGGATGGCGGATAATCAAAACAATGGGGGGAAAGATTACCAAACTTACCCCGTTTGAAGGAGTTGCTGCCGAGAGTGCAGGTGCTATGTTGCTGTTTGGTACCGAGGCATTTGGTATTCCTGTAAGTACCACACACACAATTACCGGTGCCATCATGGGCGTTGGATTGACAAAACGGGTTTCTGCTGTTCGTTGGGGAGTCACTGTGAATCTGCTTTATGCCTGGATTCTGACCATCCCTGTTTCAATGGCGTTAGCTGCAATAATCTATTGGATTTTTAAAATTTTAAACTTCGCATAGAATAGATTCTTCTTATTCTTCAACCGCATAAAAGGCTTTTGAATTGCAAACGGAAATTTTCTGAATAGCATTCAAAAGCCTTTTTTGATTTGATAAGAATTCTTTTCTCAATTTTTATAGCTCAGTTAATTTTCTGTTTATTAACAATTAAACGCTTATTGCCAATATCTTTTGATTGAAAACAGATTTGTAGTTATCGCCGATCGGGATCATTATTTTTCCTATCGCAATTCTGTTATGCTGGATGGAATCAATTTTTGAAAGAGGGACGATAAAGGATTTATGCACCCTGACAAAAAGATTGCCTGGTAAAATTTCTTCAAACTTTTTCAGACTATTGAGTGTGATAATGGTTTTGGAGACGGTGTGTATCTTAATGTAGTCCTTTAGTCCTTCGCAATATAGAATATCGTTAAAATTAATCCGAATTGTATTATATCCGGTTTTTACGAGTATGAAATCGCGGACACTTTTATAGTCAGGAACTTGTTCGGATTCGGATTTTAGCCCAATCATGTTATGAATTCGTTCAGCCTTATTGACAGCTTTTAAGAGCCGGTCGAAACTTAGTGGTTTAATCAGGAAATCGGTTGCCTCCAGTTCAAAACCATAGATGGCAAAACTGTTGCTGCTTGCCATAAATATTACCTGGGGTCTTACCTCGCAACTCTTAATTAAATCGATACCATTGATTAATGGCATTTCGACATCAAGAAATACCAAGTCTACAGGGTTTTCCTGGATGAATTTTAAACCTTCAAAAGGATCAGTAAAACTCTTTAATCCTGTTATTAGCGGGAGATGGCTGATCAGCTTTTTTAAGGAATCAATAACTGAGATCTCGTCGTCAATAATTATGCTCTTCACGATTTAAACTTTAATTCAAACTTATCTTCATGATGAATGGAGCAAAGCCATTTATTGTTGCCCATTAAAACTCATTTTTAGTGAGCACTTTAAATTCAACCAACTTAATATTAGATAGTTTTAACTTGTTGCTGGTTGATTTCACATCTTGTTCATTGGAGTTCTGATCAGAAAACTGATTCAAAGATCCAACGTAAGGTTTTTCAAGAATTCCTTTCTTTGATGTTTGTGTAATGCAGGTTAAGTTAATAAGGCAGCATGTCATAGCCATAAAAACTAACCTTTTTAAAATTGACATCATCTTCTATATTGCTTAGCTACTATTTATTAATGCAAATATTGAAAATGAAAATCAGATCGTGAAATTTAGTGGGTGAATAATCCAAATGTGCCGGCGAATCCTATTCAAAACTAATTTGTGGTTTTGAACCATTCCATGAATTCTGTCTCATACCGGATTCCCAAAGGAAGATAAATCATTGGAAGTTGTACCTGTTTATTGCGAACCGATTTAACCTGATTGATTGGAATTATAAAAGAGCGATGAATGCGTTTGAATTGATCAGAGGGCAATAATCCCAGCACTGTCTTGAGGCTCATCAATGTTGTAACAGCCTTTTTCCCGGTAAGATGTATCTTTATGAAATTGTCGAAGCTTTCGATATACTCTATTTCCTTCAAAAGGATCTTTATCAGACTATATTCAGATCTTACATAGATGCACTTTTCAATAATTTTGGAATTTTTATTGATAAACCCCTTGTAATCATCTGCCTTACTGACGGCTGTTAAAAATCGATTATATTCAATAGGCTTCAGCAAATAATCGACGGCGTTTAAATTAAAACCTTCAACAGCATATTCACCATAGGCAGTTGTGAATATCACCATAGCTGGTTGCTCAACTAATTTATAAAAATTAATACCTGAGATATCCGGCATCTGAATGTCAAGGAATATAAGATCAACAGGAAATTTTTTCAGGTATTTCAGGGCATCTACCGGATTTGTAAATGTTTTTACTAACTCAAGTTCCTCTGTCTTTGAGGCGTAATCGTTGATTAATTCGAGCGCCAACGGTTCATCATCTATTGCTATGCATGTAATCATGACAGAACTATTTTAAGGTCAACTTCAAATGATTCATCATTTTCGTTGATCGAAAATTCCTGATTCTTCTTGTAGATCATTTCAAGTCTTTTACGTGTATTTTCAATTCCGATTCCACCCGGTTCCTTGTTTTTCGAAATGACATTCACTTTCGTATTGACAATGGAAAAGTATAACTCTGATTTTAACAATGAAACTTTTATACTGATCAATGTTTGTTCTATCGTACTGGTGCCGTGTTTGATGGCATTTTCAACGAAAGGGATAAGGATTAAAGGAGCGATCATCAGTTTATTGGGATCTCCAATAATCTGAAATTCAATATGATTGTTTTCGGTAAGCCTAAGTTGGTGAAGTTCAATGAAACTTTGAATATAGGACAACTCCATTTCGAGTAGAACCATAGGTGCATTTGCATCATAGATTACATAACGCATTAGTTTCGACAACTTCATTATAGCATCTGCGGTTTTATTTGATTGAATTATCGCAAGTGAATAAATACTATTTAATGAATTAAATAAAAAATGGGGATTAACCTGGGCTTTGAGATAGGATAACTCAACATTTAGTTTTTCTTTCTCAATCTTTATCATTTCTTCTTCAGCGCGTTTCCATTCAGCAGTTAGTCTCATCCCCAATGAAACAAATAGAACAATCGTAAACAACAACGGTGAGAGCATAACCAAGGGATTTCCCATTTCCGAAGCTCTATCATGATGGTCGGTGAAAGAATTAAAAATAAGAAATGACAATATACGGATAACGAAAAACAACCCTAAAATTGATAAAATGTAGGTCGCTGTCCTTTTCTTTAGGTAAAGAACAGGAATTAGTTTATAGTAGTTGAGATAATAGAAACTAATAAAAAGTGTCGAAACTACCACCAAGGCCGGATAATTAGGAGAAGGAGAACGCGGGAAAGCGGGATGTGGCATCGATGGTGGGATTTCTGGCGGAGTTAAAAGAAAGGGCACTAACAGGATTCCACCCCAGACCAATATATGCAAGAGAGCTGTAATTGACTTCGCTTTCATATTATAAGTTTTATAACCTAATTCATATTTTGCTTACCGCAAATTATACGCTCAAGGATAGAATCTTTTGATTGAAAACGGATTTGTAGTTATCACCAATCGGGATCATTGTTTTCCCTATTGCAATTCGGTTATGCTGTATTGAATCAATTTTTGAAAGCGGGACAATGAAAGATTTATGCACACGTACAAAAAGTTCATCTGGCAAAATTTCCTCGAATTTTTTCAGACTGTTCAAGGTAACTACCGTTTTTCCTGGAATATGTATTTTGATGTAATCCTTTAATCCTTCACAAAAAAGGATGTCCTTGTAATTGATGCGTATGGTATTGTACCCGGTTTTTACCAGGATAAAATCGTAACTGCTCTTTTTCTCATTAGCTGACACGGTGTCGTGCAGTTGACTAATCATATTTTGAATACGAACTGATTTATTCACCGCTCTCAGAAGCCGGTCAAAACTCAGCGGTTTGATAAGAAAATCGAGGACCTCAAGTTCATAGCCGAAAATTGCAAAGTTATTGCTGTTTGCCATCAGGATCACCTGGGGTCTTTTGGGACAACTTTTAATTAATTCGATACCATTGATCAATGGCATTTCAACATCAAGAAATACAAGATCAACGCAGTTTTCCTGGATAAATCTCAAACCCTCAAAAGGGTCTGTAAAACTTTTTGATACCGTCAGAAACGGTAGATGTTCAATCAGTCCTTTGAGCGATTCAATTGCAGAAATCTCATCATCAATAATTATGCACTTCACGATTTTAAGTTTTAGTGGCTCAAATTTTAATGTTAGCAGAACTTGATAATTGGTTTTCCATAAAAGCAATTGAAATAGTTGTGCCAATAATTCTATTGAGTACCTCTAAGATGAATTTGCCTGTTTTGGGTTGCGTTGATTATTTCGCTGGAATCAAAAAATATGATTTTTAACATATTTAAACACGAAATAGCATATAAACAAAAGGGTGTCCTGCATTTTGCAGGGCACCCTTAATGACTTTAAGTGTTAGATAATGAGAGAGACAAATATCAGTTACCGATTAATCCTCATCATTATATGAATCATTTGGTTTGAATTCCTTAATATCATCAAAATAGGTACTACCACTACGTCCAAGTCCAACATAGGCATGAGCACCGAGTACGAATGCCACCGCTTCCTGACGCGCGACACCTTCAAATGCTGTTTTTACTTCCCATGTGTCAAGCACTGGGTCGTATTCCCACATATCGGTGCGAACACCTGAATTGTAACCTAAACCAACATAGGCTTTGTTATTTAAAGTAAAGGCAACACCATAGCTACGAACGATTGTCCAATCTGAATTGTAGGTTAGTAATGCTTTTTCTGTCCATAAAGCCGTTCCGGGATCAAATGACCATAGATCGGTCAGATTGACGCCATTGTCAATTCCTGTACAAACATATGCCTTTCCGTCGATCGTAAATGTCACGGCACTTTTTCTTTTTGAACCACCCACACTTACACTCTGGACCCATTGGTTGGTTGTCGGATCGTACTGATAGAAATCACGCGTGTCATTTCCATCGTCACCAGTACCCACATATCCTTTTTCGTTCAAGGCAAAGGCTACTGCTGAATACCTTGCACTCCCGGCGAAATCGGCTATTCGTGTCCAGACATTTGCGGTTGCATCGTATTCATAAAAATCTTTTAATCTGTCTTTGCCATTATAACCAGTTCCTACATAAGCCTTTTGGTTCGCCACAAAGGCAACTGCCCCTGAACGGGCGTCTCCTGGAAAGTCGGCAACCTTCGTCCATGAATTGTTTGTCGGATTCAACCTCCAGAAATCTTTCATGTAGGCATTATCTTCGTTTACATTGTATCCCAAGCCAACGTAAACCTGATTGTCTAATACAAAGCTGACCGCACTACTTCGGGGTAAACCCTCGAAGGAGGATTCAGAGATCCAGTTACCAGAATCATCTGTCGAAGATTTTTTACAGGCCCCAAAAGCAAGACCCACCATCAAAACCAATAATAATCTTTTCATCCGTGTATAATTTGTTTTTTAAGACCGGATGGTACTCGCATATGAGATAATCATCCGTGTTTGTGTTTAGCGAACATGCTCGTTTCATCAATTCAATTCATGCGTCAATCTCTACTGCTTGCGTATTTTTTTTAATAAGAAATTCATCGGTCACCAAATCTGGGCAAGATGGGTTTCTTAAGATTTCAGTCCAAAACTATTCTTCACAGGACTGACTAAAAAACAAATCTTGTCCAATGCAACTTAGTAATCGACGAAAAACCCTTTTTGGCAGATGAAACGTGTTATTTGGTGACCGAATGTATAACAACACGTCGGTAAACCCGTTAATCCTAAGATATACTGAGTTTATAGCCCTTTTGGGAGGTCTTGTTGTAATGTTTTTGTCGATCAGAATGGCCTGTTTGTATAATAGATTTTAGAGTGAGTTGGCCGAAGGATACATTCGCAACAAAAAAAAATGGTACGATACATCCCCCAGGCACTTTGCCTGATTTTATTCGGCTTTTTATTTTCATGTGCGTTTTCAGATAAATCTGAATTTCAGATTGGAGAGAACTTCGTCGATTCCCCCTCAAGAATAGTTTTGATCGATACCATGAAACTTTATACTTCAACCGTAATGGCTGATTCGTTTGCGACCAATACTGCTTCGCGGATATTAATTGGCGGATGGAACAACAGTAATACAGGTAAGGTGAGTTGTACCTCCTATTTTGAACTGGCCGCAGGATCTTATTCGTTTGAGGCAAGTAACGTGGTTTACGACTCAATAGTTTTTGTGATGAAATACGACAAGTACTATGTCGGAGATACTACAAAGATGATGACTGTCGACATTCGACGGATTACACAAACAATGGTTCTAAATACGGATAAGTATCTGAGCAATAAGGCATCATTCGCTACTGATCCGGAACCAATGGGTAAGCTTTCATTCTATCCCAGTCCCAATCATGGGGATTCGATAGAGGCAAGGATTGACAACAAGTTTGGTAAATCGCTTTTCGATATGATCATCAACAAGAGCGACACAATATCAAATGCAACTATTTTCAGCGAATTTTTCAAGGGAATTGCCCTCACAACTGAAAATTCTCCGGGGGTTATGATTGGTATCAATATGGGTACAGAATTATTAGCGCCTTGTTTCCGGGTTTATTACCATGAAAAAGTCACGGCCGAACCGGGCACAAAAAAAATCTATTTTTCATTTCCATACGATGCAAATGGTATCCATTTTAACCATTTCGACAGGGATTTTACCGGGAGTCTGATGGCTGGAATGGAAGCGAATGGCTACGAATTGAGCAGTAATGAAACCTCAGGAAGAACAATACTCCAGTCAGGAACCGGGTTGTTTACTAAAATAAGGATCCCTGGAATTCAGGCTATTCCTGGTATTGCGTCCAGGATTGCCTTTATCTCTGCCAGA
>JANYLE010000018.1 GCA_025363795.1 Mariniphaga sp.
TTTGTTCATATGGAGTACCTGAACGATGCAATTCAGAACAAACTAACCTGTTGCATTCCGCTCGATTATCCTGTAGAAGCAGCTTTGGGCACAATCGACTTTGTAGCAGAAGACGTATGGCAAAATGATGCTGCAATGCATGCTTATTATAAGTTATTGAATTGCGGTTTCAGGCTTGGTCTGGCTGCAGGAACTGATGTACCTTGTATGAATGGTTCAATTGGCGCTATTCTGACGTATGTTCAAGTGAAGGATAAACCGATGACCTATGCTAAATGGATCGAGGGGATAAAAAACGGAAGGACTGTAGTCGCATTAAACGGACATAAGGAATTTCTGGATTTAAAAGTCAACGGAAGCAATAGCCCTGGAGATGAAATTAAGATTAAAGGGCAGGGAGATGTAAAGGTTAATGTAAAGTGGACCGCAGTGAAAGAATTGACCGGCAAAATTGAACTTGTTTGCAATGGTAAGGTCGTGGCTGCTAAAGCCGGGACTGCTAAACTGGGAGTTCCCATTGTACTGACTGCTACTCAAAAGTTCCTGAGAAGTGGGTGGTTGTGTGCAAGACGGATGGATTCGAAAGGACACATTTCTCATACAGCCGCTGTTTATGTTACAGTTGATGATAAGCCTGTTCGTGCAAGTGCTGATGATGCTCAGTATTTCGTCAAATGGATTGATAATACAATTACAAATATATCCCAGTGGACCCAGAAACCGACCTTGATTAGATCCGCCATCGTAATGGGCATAATTGACATCCATTTCAATACCATTCTTTGCTTCCAATTTAGCTTCCGCAGTAAAATCCGGTGTACCGTCAGCATGTCTCCCACACCATACGAACCAGTGATTTACATTGGTGTGCTGCGTAATCCCATACTTGGTCAGAACTTCATTTTTCTTGCCTGCTATCACCGAATCCATCCTGTTCCAGTGGGGGTTTGGGGCTTCCTTTGTATCATCAGGATGACCAACCATTTCATGTCCCCTGCCAGCCCATTTATCTACAAATGCTTTAGAGGTCTTATTTATTGCTAAAAGGTAAATGGTCATTTTGGCGCCCTTTGAGTCTACATCAGCAAATTGGGGTTCAAAATCAGTTTCACCCTGCCCTTCTCCATCATTTGTGAGTGTTGCAAGGCATTTCAGATTATCGGGGAAATACCATAATCGTGGCAGTGGTTTGGTGTAACTATTCATTTTCTCAATACAATGAGATAACAATCTCATTTGTTCATCAGCCTGATTGATTGTATTTTTTGATGTATTTACCCAACCATCTGTAAATAAATCCATTGCACGCAGGCCATTGATCCCGTCCTTCTCGATTCCGGCATTTTGCGGATTTCCCTGTCGCGTATAAACAATGCTTTGGGGTAGATTATAGAGAAAAGCTACAGCATGGCCTTTACCGTAATTATTGCTTACAACAGCAGGCAATCCTGAATTAGTGTTGGCATCACTAAATAAAGATGCGATGAGCTTTCCCTTAGCAAGCTTATATTTGTCAGCCGTACCATGAAATTGCATCGATTCCGGGGTGATTTTTTTAGCTTCTACACTATTCTTATTTACTGCGATGTATCCTTCGCTAATAGTTCCACCGGCATCGTTAATCCCAAAAATGTCACTTAGCTTCTTGTCCGGTCTGAAAGCAATCAGGTTGCCTCCATCTTTCACATATGACGCCATCATTTCCTTTTGTGCCGGAGTAACTGAAGTCTGGGATAATATTACAACATCGAACTGCTTCAGATACTTCAGGTTAACAGAAGGATCCGACATAGAATCCAGTTCATATTCGTTAAATCCTTCCGTTTTAAGAATCTCACCTGTGTATAACCCAAAATTTGAATTTGTAGCCAGCACAAGTATTGGACTGACTGATCTTGCAGCACAACTAATTATTCCTACGAATATTGAAAATATAATGATGTAAATTCTTTTATTCATTTTATTAACGCTTTTTCGGTGTGACTTTACTCTTTTCCAGTTTAATCATGGATCCGTTTTCTAAAATACCGTCCCCCTGCTTTTTAAGCTGCTCAATGGCTTCATCCTCAATTTTAACATAAACATTCCTTGCCTTCTCGTATCTTGCTTTAACCAAATCGAGATCGTGGGTAAAGTACTTATTCCAGATTCCACCTGCAGATATATTTGTAATTGTATTATCAATCCATTTGACGAAATACTGAGCATCATCAGCACTTGC
>JANYLE010000031.1 GCA_025363795.1 Mariniphaga sp.
GGTGCCTGAAGGTACAGTTGTTAAAAAGGGTGATTACGTGGCATTACTGGATCAGGCTAGAATTAAACAACTCGCGCAACAGAATGCGGAAAATCTGCAAAAGTTAAGTGCTGCATTTAATGATTCAAAACTCGATTCTGCGGTAACACTAAGTGCCAACAGAGATGAATTGGAACAGCTTGAATTCGATCTGAGGTACAAAAAAATAGATGTCGAGCAGTCTGTTTATGATTCGCCAGCCAATCAGCGAAAAACACAAATAGCCTATGACCGTACGTCCAGACTTATTGATTCAAAAAGGCGCAGCTATAAAATGCGACAGAATGAATTAAAGATAAAATGTGGATGGAATGAAAGAAAGTTTATTGAAGTCAAGGAAAAGAACGAAAATTATCAGCAAGCTTTAATTGCGACCCGCATCATTGCTCCAGGGGATGGCATGATTATTTATGCGCGAAATTGGCAAGGTCATAAAACCAAGATCGGAGATTATGTAGATCTATGGGATCCGGCCATTGCAACCTTGCCAGATTTAAACAGTTTGGAATCTGAAACATATGTTGAAGAAATATATATATCCAAAATCCATGTCGGCGACAGCGTTAGGGTACATATTGACGCGTTAAAGAACAAAGAAGTATTGGCATGTATATCCAATATATCCAATATTGGTCAGGATATGGTCGGATTTGACTCAAATGTTTTTAAAGTGTTTATCCGTTTAACAGGTGATATTTCAAGGTTTAAACCATCAATGACAACCAATAACGAGATCATCATCGAGAAAGCTGAAAATGTATTGGTAATTCCACTTTCCTGCCTTTTTATGGAGAATGAAATACCTTTCGTTTATTTGAAAGAATCGGGTAAAATTACCCGGAAGAATGTGAAAGTAGGGGAGAAAAATGATAAAATGATCCTCGTAAAAAATGGTCTAAAAGAAGGTGACAAAATTTTGCTGAATAAGCCCGAAAAAGTGGATATTTAAACTATCTTCGATCGATATTTTTCGGGACGATTTTCAGAATCATTTTATGTACGTTTGCAATTGTAAAATCGAAAAGGATGGACAAAGTAATCAGCCTGCAGAGCATTGTTAAGAATTATCAGGTAGGAACCCAGGCCGTTTTGGCATTGCGTTCAGTTTCGCTTGATATCAATAAGGGCGAATATGTGGCAATTATGGGTGCTTCCGGATCCGGTAAATCGACGCTGATGAATATCATCGGATGTCTCGATACACCGACTTCGGGAAACTACCATCTCAACGATAAAGATGTCAGCATGTTGGACGATGACCGGCTTGCCGAAATCAGAAATACAGAGATTGGTTTTGTATTTCAGACGTTTAACCTTTTACCGAGGTATTCTGCTCTCGAGAACGTGATGCTTCCGTTGATTTATGCAGGTATTGGCAAGTTGAAAAGGATTGAGCTTGCGACTGAAAAGTTAATCAGCGTAGGATTGGAGGATCGGATGGAACACCGCCCCAACGAATTATCAGGTGGTCAACGCCAGCGTGTTGCAGTTGCAAGAGCGTTGATTAATACCCCCTCTATTCTTTTAGCAGATGAGCCAACGGGAAATCTTGATTCGAAAACATCAGAAGAGATCATGAAACTTTTTGCTGCTATACATGCCGGCGGGAATACAATTATCCTGGTGACCCACGAAGAGAGCATCGCTTTGCATGCTCATCGTATTATTAAGTTGAAAGACGGGGAGATCGAATCAGATTATAAAAACGAAAATCCAATTTATTAATCTGAAAATTTAAGAATGATGCGAGTTTATACGCGTACAGGAGATGATGGAACCACAGGACTGATTGGTGGAACGCGTGTTCAAAAATATGACCCGCGACTGGAAGCTTATGGCACTGTGGATGAATTGAATTCCTGGATAGGATTGGTCCGTTCGCAGGAGATTGATGCGGAAGATATCAATGATTTAATTAAGATTCAGAACAAGTTGTTCGTGATTGGCGCGCTTCTGGCGACTGACATTGCTAAAGTTGACCAGTCGGAGAAATTGCCTTGCTGTGATGATGATATTTTGTTCCTTGAGAAAAGAATGGATGAGATTCTCGACAACTTGCCTCCGTTGACCAGTTTTCTACTTCCCGGAGGGAACAATGCCGTCTCATTTTGTCATATTGCCCGAACAGTGTGCCGACGTGCTGAACGTCGAGCTTATAAGCTTTCTGCTGAGGCAGCTGTACTGGAAGAGGTGCTTAAATATCTTAACCGATTGTCCGATTATCTGTATGTCTTGTCGCGAAAAATAGCTAAAGATACCGGTATTGGAGAAATTCCATGGAAATCGTGAAAAAAAGTTAATTAGTGCTTTTATTTTTAAAAAATAAATATTAAAATCGCACCAAAGAAAAAGAATAATAATCTTAAAGAAATAATATGTACTGGACACTAGAATTGGCTTCGAAATTGGAAGATGCACCCTGGCCTGCAACCAAAGATGAATTGATCGATTTTGCCATTCGATCAGGAGCGCCACTTGAAGTAATCGAGAACCTTCAGGAGATGGAAGATGAAGGTGAAATTTATGAGTCGATAGAAGATATATGGCCTGACTACCCTAGCAAGGACGATTTCTTCTTTAACGAAGACGAATACTAAAGGGTGAAAAATTATTCTTTTGATGCAGGTTTCTTTTCAGGACCTGCATTTTTTTTGCGCTTTTTGTCGATCGGATAGAGATCGAATTGGTTAATTGGTTTCTCGCTTTCTCTCCAGACAAAACCGTCCAGCTTAATGTCTTCGGGTTTTAGTTCTTTCATCGGAAATGTCTTTCCCTCAGGTTTAGGATAAAACCTGATGCTGTCAATCTGATTTTCGGTAAGATGAAGTTTTATTTTGCTGCTCAGCAAACGATTCATCCCCGAATATTTGTTCTTGTCCTTCAGGTAATAGAGTGTCTGTGCATTGCCGTTAACATCAGCAATCCGAAGTTTGTTATCGAAAATCTGACCGACAATGAGTTTACCTGAAATCTGGTTAAATTTCACAGAATCCTCACACATGACAATAAAGGCACTGCTTTCCAGCCGGGCAATATCCGGATCAGGTTCTTTTGCAACATACTGGATTTTTTCCGCGGTCATCTGGTTTTTCTCTGACCAGAGTACCGGATCATAAAACATTAACAGCGTTGAATCTTGCATACGGTATGCCAATGAGTCACATTTCCCTTGTAAATCAGGTTTGTGGAACCTGACATTTCTGTACGCCATGAAATATTTATCGTCCTTTCGCAGGATGTTGGACGTATCGGGCTTGGTAAATAGGGTATCAGCATGCATGTACATGGTGTCTTTTTTGCCATACTGAATGAACATGGCTGAATCGGTAACGAAGGCTATTTTAGAGACCTCGTTGTAGATTCCATATTTTCCTTTAATGACCACCTTGTTGGTCGTGTCAGTCAGTGTAACCCGGTGTTTTCCGCGGCCATTCCCGGTTGCCCGGTCATAGAAAAGTGTGTCAGCCTCAAGTACCTGCGATTTGTTGGTGATCTTCGATTTTTTGTAAAGTTCAGCTAAATTCTTTTTTGTGTCATACCACCCATTTTCAGAGTAGAGAACTCCGTCTTTTTTAGTCCCGGAAATTGTTGTTGGTCCAACAATGAATGCCCTCTCGGTGTGGCTGTTGTATTTTAAAGTATCTGCATGTAAAACAAAATCTTTATTGGTCAGAACTACGGAATCCTTGAAAAAAAGCATGTTATCATTAGAGTAATATCTGCCGATTGTACTCGTTAGTACATTTGCTGTATCTACAATTTTCCCCCCGTTGTTATAATACCCAATATTAGTATTGAGATCAAAATCCATGGCTTCTGTCGTAAGGGTTATGGACTTGTCGATCATTTTTACATGATGAACAAATTTTGCAAGCCTCGAATCGCCATTATAAAACATTTTGTCCCCGTACAAGTGCAGGGTGTCTCCCTGAATAATATGGACATTCCCAAAAGCATCGAACTTGTTGCTGTCGTTATAGGAATATGCACTGTCGCAGAACATCTGTGCACCGTTGTGCTTAAAGCGAACGTTGCCTATCAGACGTTGGGCATTTGCAACTATTGATGCATCATACGTGTATATATCAGCATTTTCAATATCTACCTTGCGCTTCTTCTTGTTTTTGTCCTGCGGCTGAATCGCCTGAATGAAAAGCGATACGACTGCAATCAGGAGCAATAAAGGGAAAAGAGCATTTCTTTGTGGTTGACTCATACTAACGCGTGATAAAGGTTCAATTAAACCTTGAAGAACCTGAATGGATTGTGATCAATCATTCAAGTTCTTCAAAGATCAAATTCAGATCTGATATATTTTGGAGTCGTGGTATGGATTATACCTGACTAAATTTGTAATGTTCATATATTTAGCAAACAGAAATGCCTGCCATTGTTTATTTTTTCCAGGATTTCAATTTGAAATTGCAATTGGCGTACAGATCATCAACATGGATATATGTCTTGGACTGTTGGGTTGCGATCCATTTTCTGAAGATTTGCTCTTTTTTCTTGGCCAGAAACATCACGCTGAGACTTTGATAGTCTTCCTGAAGATTCGCCGGATGAGCAGTTGTCTTATTATTCAGTTTTACGATTTTATAGACCTGCCTTAATTTGTCATCGACGGTTAAGAAAGGGTGAGAGGTCTCGCCAATATTCATTACTGTGATAACCTTGCTCACGTCTGGATCGAGCTCGCTCACTGCAAATTTTGAAGAACCGTTTTCCTTTGATGTAACTAATCCTCCGTTGTTGCGTGTTCCTTTATCTGACGAATAGAGGTAAGCTGCCTGATCCCAGGTAATCTTTCCTTTGCGGATAAAATCGGCGATGCTGTCAATCCTGTTCTTTGCATTTTCCAATTCTTTAGGATCAACTTTGGCTCTGAGCAAAATGTGGCGGCATTTAATCTTTTCTCCCTTACGATCGATTAGCTGGATAATGTGATAGCCAAATTCACTTTTAACGACTTTCGAAATTTGGTTGGGTTTCAGATTAAAGGCTTCAGTGGCAAATGCAGGATCGAGCATTCCTCTTCCTACATAATCCATTTCGCCGCCATTTCTGGCCGATCCCGGATCTTCCGAATAAAGGATGGCA
>JANYLE010000037.1 GCA_025363795.1 Mariniphaga sp.
TAATTAATAGTGCCCATCATTTCATCCTTCTTTCTTCTGCCTACTAACTTCTCCCTACTAACTTCTCCCTTCAGCCTTCTTACTACTAACTTCTTACTTCTGCCTTCTAACCACTAACTTCTCCCTTTTTCCCTTTTCCAGACATCGCATTTTCGCTGTCAAAGTTTAAGTGTGCATTATCGGGCAAAAAGGCGGTAATTTTCGATAAAATTTTTAATTTTGATGTTTTATAACATCTAATCGGACAATCTATGTTGGATTCAGGTCAAGTCTTTGACAGTCATTTTAAGGGTGAAAATTGTATTTTTAATCTGTTGAAACCCGAGGAAAAGGCCATTCTTGAAAAAAACCTCGATATAACGCGGTACAAAAAAAATGATTTCGTTTACCGCGAAGGAGAAATGCCAATTGGCATGCAGTACCTTAAAGAGGGGATGGTAAAGCTGATCAAAGAAGGGATAGGCGGTCGCGAACAGATCATCAGGATGATTACCCAGAATGGCCTGATCGGATACCGGTCTCTGATTGCCGGTGAAGCCCATAACGGCACTGCGGTTGCGATCGAAGAATCTGAAATTATAACTATTTCTCCCGATATTCTCTATCATGTTTTGTTGCGTAATTACGAGTTTTCACTCGCACTTTTAAAGGATCTCTCGCAGGAACTTGGTTTTTCACATTACCGTACCGTGAGTCTTACCCAAAAGCATATACGGGGACGTTTGGCTGAGTCAATCCTCCTTTTAATTGAGAAATACGGATTCGAACATGATAACCGGACACTAAGGGTCTATTTATCACGCGAAGATCTGGCCAATCTTTCGAATATGACCTCCTCAAATGCCATACGTACACTATCCATCTTTGCCGGCGAAAAGGTAATTGCCATGGATGGGCGAAAAATCAAAGTTGTTGACCTCGAAAAACTCGAGAAGATTAGCAGACAGGGGTAGAAAAAAGGTTAAAGGGTAAAGGGTAAAGGTTAAAGCAAAAAAGAAGAAGGTTAAGGGATAAAGGGTAAAGACTGCGGTAATGGACAGCAGAAGTTTTTTAACAGTTGAGCAACTTACACTTTAAGAAAGCTAACTTATACTTTTAGGAAGACTACTTACACAATAAGTTAGTCAACTTACACTTTAAGAAAAGCAACTTACACTTATAAATAGTCACCTTACACTTTCAGGAAGACAACTTATATTTTCAACAGACAACTTTGACTTTATAAAAAAAGCCATCCTTTTCAGGATGGCCTTTCACATTAAAGATTTGTTTTGCAAACAAAATAATATCAATTAGCGGGTTCCGCCAGCCCACCATACTTTGTCAGTATATACATATGAACCATCGCCATAAGCGGCTTTAACATTTGTATTGGTGGTTACGTCACTGCTACCATAGGTAAAACGTTGTGGAAACTGAAGTGTATTTGCCAGATCAACCAAAGCGCCACCCATTGCAACTGTTCTGCGATAGTCATTATAAGCTTCTACACCTTCATCTTCATAAGCAGCAAGATACTTCTGCGTCATGATTTCTTTCAAAGGATTGGCATCGAATAAAGACTTAACACTTGCAGTATAATAAGTGGAGGCATCAGCAGCGGTCAAACCCACTTTAACAAATGCAGCCTGTATTCCCAATTTCAATGCAGCTTCAGCATTGGCAGTCTGGGCAGGAGCCATACGGGCATAAGCCTCAGCTTTCAGGAATTGAAGTTCGTGAAAACTCATCAGGTAAGTAGGATTGGTAGCTGCGGTGTAAGCAGAAATACCATAAAAAAGTTGCTTTGGATCGGGAGTACCATTTGTAGCAATATTCAAAACGGTCAAACCGGTATAAGGTTTGAAAAATTTCGCCTTGCGGGGATCGTTACGCGCAACCAGTTTGTCATTTAAACTCTTGCTGGTACCAAAATAGTTCCTGTCCTGTAAGAACCTTGAGAAAGGATTGACAGAAGTTGATCCGGTATAAATGTATTTAAACTCATCGGCTGCAGTAGCGAAAGATAGTGTAGCAGCATCGATCACCTTTTGATATTGCGGGTTTTTCAATGATAATCTCATCAAATAACGGGCTTTTAATCCCTGGGCTGCCTTGGTCCATTTAGCTTTATCACCGGCAAAAATCAGATCCTGACCTCCGATGGAAGGGAAGGTAGTTGTTTTGGCAAAATTGGCAATTGCAGCATCAAGCATACTGAAGACTTCGGTATACAATGCTTCCTGTTTGTCAATTTTAGGCTGGTAAACTACACCTGGCTGGAGAGCTTCCGTGTAAGGAACATCACCCATCACATCGGTCAACATGGCCAGGTTATAAGCAGTAAGAACCTGTGCAATTCCTAAATTGTAAACATTCCCGGCTTCAGCGCCTCCTGCAGAACATTTGTCTCTTACGATTTTCAGTTCATAAAGGTTTGTGTACTGCGAGTTCCAGACATTATTGTAGGTTGTTGACGAAATAGGTTCGGAAACCCGGGTTTCAGCATTGTACATTTGTCCGAAAATACCAACATTCAACTCCATATAAACCGAGGAGTAAAAGGCATAATCAGCACCTGTTACTGAGAAGGCGGTCGATGTCATTACATCTGTCAGAATAAACCGACTGGCAACATCTGTTGGATTATTTGGATTCTCATTAATAGAATCCATAATACCCTCGGAACAGGCAGCCATTGCAAATAGCAATGCAAACAGCGTATATAATTTTATTGATTTCATCCGTCGTATCTTTTTTTAAATGATTAAAATACTAAGTTAAGACCCAAACCAAAACTTGAGGTTTGTGGCACAGTGAAACGCTCGAAGGCTCCACCCATATTTGTGTTACCCTGAGAAGATTCAGGATCGAAGTTAGGCAGATTTGTCCAGATCAGAATATTACGGGCAAAACCAGTAACACTGATATCAACACCACTCATTCTGGGCAACTTGTAGGATAAAGTCAATTCCCTCATTTTCACAAAAGAATTTTTGAAAATAAACGCTTCATCAATACTTCCTAGCGTATTGGCATTTAAGTTATAATAAGCGGTTAAATCAGATGCACCACCACGTTGAATTGTATTCGGGGTACCGTCAGCTTTTACGCCTGGATAAATAAATGGCGTTGTACGGTCTTCGGTAGATTTGGCCAAACCATAAGAATAACTCAACAATCCGTTAGTTCCATGATACATTTGTCCGCCATTCTTCCAATCGAAAGTAGTTGTAATCGAGATTCTCTTCCAACGTAATGTAGTTGAACCACCCATTACAAAATCAGGTGATGCAGTTCCGATTACACCGGGGCTACCTGCCATAGGGAAACCATAGTAAGGATTTGCGGCACCTGATGCAAGAGTAGCTCTTTCATCAACCAATACCCTGCCTTGAGCATCTTTTTTAAACGATGTTCCATAAATCACAGGGAATTTGCTGCCAATACCGGCGCGAACCTGAGGTGTCGTAAATCCGCCAAGGAAGATACTTTCAACACCGGGAGCAAGATCTTTCACAAAGTTATCCATTTTGGTAAAGTTGACACTAACTGTCCAGTCAAGGTCTTTTTTACGGATAGGATTAACAGAGATAAGGAACTCGTGTGTATTGGTATAAATCGCACCACCATTCATCACTAAACTGTTTGCACCTGTTGATCCTGCAAGTGGAACACTGAAAATTTGGTCATTAACATCCTGGCGGGAATAAGTATACTCCACTCCAACGAGGTTGTTAAAGAATTTCAAATCGACACCAGCCTCGTACGAAATCGTATTTTGAGGTTTAAGATTCGGGTCGTATTGTACATTGTTAGGAATGTAAGCAGTCTGACCATTCAACGGGTAAATAATTGGTGAACCTGTCCAGAAACCACCACTATAACCAGGGGTGGTGTAGTAATTCTGGTAATACCTGCCTGCTTGTCCTACCTGAGCATACGAACCGCGTAATTTACCGAAAGAAAGTATTGAATTATCTTTCAAAGCATCCAACTCGGTGAATACAAAACCCAACGATACGGATGGATAAAAGAATGAACGGTTATCACGAGGCATCGTGGAAACGATGTCTTTGCGACTGGTTGCATTTAAATACAACATATCTTTATAAGTCAGTGACAAACTGCCAAAGAAACCGACTGTTCTTGCTTCCGATTTGGATTCGGTTGCATCTTTAATGGTAGCATTACTAATATTTGGCCAACCTCCAAAGTTAAAGTTCTGTCCTGTCTCCGTGTAATAACGATCGAACTCATGATTGATTTCATTACCAACCATCGCGTTCAATTTGAGGTTTTGGCCAATGTTCATATCGTAAGTCGCGGTAAGCAAAGAGTTATAAGTGGCAACAGAAGCACCGTAATTACTGATAGAACCTAGCGTGTTTTTGCTTTTGTACTCGTTCATATCCTGGTAATTTGTTGTGTAGGAATCTGCTCCCAACTGGTAACGGAAATTCAGTTTCTTACTGCCATCGGCACTGATTTGCGGTGCATATTCTACGAAAGCATTACCAAAAAAGCGGTTTGTTTTTTCGTCAAACTTATTGTGTTTAACTCCCCAATAAGGGTTGTTGAAGTTTGTGGCGCGGTACAAAATCTGGGTATAAGGATCGGTTGGCGAAGCGTAAGGGATCCCTTTCAGATCGTAGTTCCTTGGTGCTGCAAATACGGTTGCAACCAAACCATCATTGGCTCCCGGAGCTTTTTTAATATAAGTCTGGGTATAATTGGTTGAAAAACCTGTTTTCCAGAACTTGTTGAGTTGTGTCTGAGCCGCCGCTTTTCCGGAATAACGGTCAAGGGATGTTCCCGGTACGATACCAGTCTGGGTAGTATTACTCATACCAAACGAATAGGTCGTTTTGTCAATGGCCTGACTGATGTTAAAGGATGAATTTAAAGAATATCCTTTGTCGAAAAAAGCATCAAGGTTATTATAAACACGTGGAACTACCCAAGGATCCAATCCTGCAGTTAATCTTTGTGGTACGTAATATTTACCGGGATATTTGGTAAGGTCGTTACCGTTTAGTGCATTTTTGACATTTCCACCGTAAACTTTGTCGTTAGGTAAATCTGTAATTTTTGGTCCCCAGTTCGAGGAAGATGTAGGGCTGAAAGTATATCCTGTGGCTGATGGCGTACCCTGTGCCCATGTTGATTGCAATTCAGGTTTCCTTGAAATTACATCTACACTTCCAAAAGAAGTAACTGTAATAACTGGTTTGGTACCTTTTGTACCTTTGCCACTTTTTGTGGTAATTACAACTACACCGTTTGAAGCGCGAATACCATAAAGTGCAGCAGCTGCCTGTCCTTTAAGAATACTCATGCTTTCTATATCATTAGGGTCAATGTCAACTGCACGGTTGGCAATGTCAGTACCTGTTACGCTGTTACCGGTGCTGTAGTCGGCTGTTGAAGCGATAGGCATACCGTCGACAACATAAAGCGGTGAGTTATTACCGGTAAATGATCTTGCACCACGAATCGTGATCTGCGTTGAAGCACCTGGCATACCACTGGATGGCTTAATTTCAACCCCTGATAGTTTTCCCTGGAGTGATGATCCAATGGAACCACTACCTGTACGGTTCAATTCTTCTGATTTAACATCCTGTACTGCATAACCAAGAGCTTTCTTTTGACGCGTAATACCCATGGCAGTAACAACGACCTCATTCACTGAAATATTCTCCGATTTCAATTGAATGTTGTAACTATTTGAGCCTGCAGTCAATGGTATTTCGGTAGAGACCATACCAACAAATGATACCATAAGTGCTTTGGCACTTTGCGGAACTTTTAGAGTAAATTTCCCATCCATGTTGGTAATTGTGCCCGTCGTTGTTCCTTTAACAATGACTGATGCACCCGGAATGGAACTTCCATCTTCGCTGGAAGTCACATTTCCTGAGATCTCCCTGGTCTGTGCAAAAACGACTTGCAATCCGATGAAACCCAGGAAAGCAAGTAGCAGCGAAATTTTTTTCATAGACATAAAATTAATGTTAAATAAAAGAATAGAAAAGACTCACATTTTAAATTTTACTATAGATAAACGCCATCCCGGGTTTCCAGCCAACGGCCGGAATGATAAAAAATGAATTTTGACAAGGTCAGGCAACACTATACCATCAACATTTTTATTCAACCCTGACTTCAAATGGAAAGGATGAAAAGTTAAAATGTGTTATTATTTGCAAATATATTTATTCATGGATATATTCCAACTTGCTACCCATTTGGCGAATAATGAAATGGGAAAAGTAAAGATGATAATTATCACATTTATTTAAGCATTCGAATTTATTTACAATTTACAATGGTGATTAACTGTATTATATGCCTGTTTTAAATACGCCATAAATTTTCATTTAGAACGTTTCTATATTATCAAGACGAATAAAAAAGTTCCAATATCCCGAAAACCAACTAAAAATGAATTTGGCTTTACATTTAATGCATAACGTTTTACAGAGGTGGTATTACTGGAATTCACATCAAGGCAACTATTTTAAGAACAAAGAATTAAACTATATTTTATATTAATAACATATGTATTTTGGGGTATTAACATATCAGAAACAGTAATAATTACCGACTATCTCAGGATAAAAGAGACGGGACAAATTCTCGTAACCTACTTCCACCCGATAAAAACAGTCCGTTATATTGCTATGCCCAGGAAATAACTTTATGAATCAGTGCTTGACTTATTAAGCGAAACTGAATTAAAAGATTTGCTGATTTCCAATTAGATTTCATTATAAGTATCCTTTTTCAGGAACCGTCGCGGCGGCTATTAATTAAAATACCGCACCTTGGTAACATTCAGCACCATCTTATTTTGTGATTCAACTTTAAGCGTATCCGCATCATCCAGTCATTTGCGATAAAAAAGGGCATAAAAAAAGGCTATCCCTTCCGGGACAGCCTTTCATGTTACTCAACCGTTTAACGATCAATAAATCTAATTAGCGGGTTCCACCGGCCCACCATACTTTTTCAGTATAGACATACGTACCATCTCCATACGCAGTTTTCACGTTAGTATTGTTGGTTGTATCATCCGAGCCATATGGGCAACGAAGTGGAAATTTAGTTGTATTCAATGGATTATTCAATGTTACAAGGTTTTCATTCAGCGCTTTCATGCGACGGATATCACTGAAACACTCTGTAGATTCACCTGATGCACCAAAGAAAGCCAGGTATTTCTGGTTCATTACTTCTTTTAACGGATTTGCTATGAATAACGGCAATACGTTTGTATCGAAATAAGTTCCAGCCTCAGCGGGCGTAATTGCATCAGTTGTTTCTGAAAGTCCACCGTTGCTAACTACTGTCGGAGCATCAATGGCAGCTTTCACACTAATTTCAGTATTTGCAATTGCAGCGACTACTGCATCTTTCAAGACACCTTCAGCCAGAACAGTGCTTCCCAAACGGGCAAGTGCTTCAGCTTTCAAAAACAATACTTCATGATAACTCATTAGCAAGGTAGGCGCTGTTTGCGAGAACATAAAAATCGAAGTGTTGTAATAATACTTGGCCTCTTCATTCATGCCGTTGGGTGCCATAAAAAATGCTTTATCAGTGGCTCCGGTCATTTGCATCCAGTTTGCATCAACAAAGACACGTCGAAGACGGGGGTCGTTGCGTGCAATCAGCTTCTGTGACATACTCTCACTAGCAGCAAGTCCATCGCGACTCCATTGAAAATCAAACAATGGATTTAAATTGGAGGCATCATAGATACCAAAAGCTGCCTGATCATCTGCAGAAGTAAAGGATAATGCAACATTGTCTAATACAGCTTGCATATCAGTATTTACTGCGGTTGACCGTTTCATCAAACGCATTGTGTAACGCGCCTTAAGACCATAAGCCAATTTCAACCAGGAAGCTTTTTTCCCTCCATAGAGTAAATCATAACTACCAACAGTACCACTTATATGAGCATCAGTTCCTTTCAAATCAACAATGGCATCATTAAGGTATTTCATTACCCCAACATAAATGTCCTTTTGACTGTCAATTTTAGGATTCATAAATTTAGGAAGTCCGGCGGCATTGATTAGAGAGGCTTCACTATATGGCGTATCACCAAACATATCTGCAAGGATTGCCGAATTATAGGCAGCTAAAACTTCTGCCATACCTTTGGTTACCTGGTTTCCTTCTTGTTTGCCACCAGCAGAACATTTTTCAATAATGATCCTTGCATTTTTCAATGCTGCATAAGTAGAACCCCATGCATTATTGAAGGTAGACGAAGCCGAAGGCTCGTTGTCGCGATGCTCTGAACGGTACAATTGATTATCGGTTCCAACTTCATGTTCTACATAGGTGGAAGCATAGGTATTAAAATCGCCACCGACTACGTTAAAAGCTGTCGAGGTAATTACATCTGCCAATATATATTTTGCCTGAGCGTCCTTAGTATGATTAGGATCCTGATTCATCGTATCCATCACATTTTCGGAACATGATACCATAGTTGCTGAAATGACGATGGCAACAAGCAATCCTTTTGCTAAATTGATTATTCTTTTCATAATTCTAACCTTTTAAAATTTCACGTTCAAACCCATACCAAAACTGGAGGTCCCGGGCATCGAGAAGCGCTCGAAGGCTCCAGCCATGTTATTGTTCCCTTGTGATGCTTCAGGATCAAGACCCTTGAAAGTTGACCACAGAAGAAGATTACGGGCGAAAATATTCGCATTGATACTAATCCCATTTTTTACATAGACTGGATAGGCAAGTGCTATTTCACGTAATTTGATAAATGAATTGTCATAAATCATCGATTCGGAAATATTATTCACTGCAGAGAAGTAAGCTTGTGCATCAGCTCCTGCAATTTTGATATCGTTCGGCGCATACGTTTTTACACCATTCGCATCCGTGCTTACAACTTTTACAGCTGGCTGATCGAACATGAAATCCGTAAGTTTGCGGATATCTGCAGAGTTTTGGCTGATGCCATAATAATCCAGAAGACCCATTGTCCCGCTGTACATTTGTCCGCCTTGTTTCCAATCTAATACAGCCGATAAACGGAATTTATAAACTTCGAGTGTGGTATTGAAACCAAGTCTGAAATCAGGAGATACAGTACCAATTACTTTTTCTATTCCGGCCTGTGGAAATCCGTCGGCATCAACAACAATTTGTCCTGCAGGATTGCGTAAATAACTTACACCATAAATAACAGGAAATTTGGCACCAATTCCGGCTCTAACCTGAGGTTCAACAAAACCACCCAAGAAGATGCTGTTTACACCTGGAGCAAGTGCATCCACGTAGTTGTCAATTTTAGAGAAGTTGAAGGCAAGATCCCATTTGATGTTCTTTTTATTAATTGGATTCAAACCCAAAGTAACTTCATGCGAATTTGTATGGATCGATCCGCCGTTTGTAATAAGTGATGCTGATCCGGTTGAAGATGCTAAAGGAACACTGAATATCTGGTCCTTTACATTTTGGCGAGAAAAGGTATAACCCAATGTTACCAATCCTTTAAAGAAAGTTAAATCTGTACCAATCTCGTATGATTTTGTATTCTGAGGTTTCAAATTTGGATCGTAGACAGTTGAGTACGGGGTGAATGAAACTACATTTATATCGCCTTGTTTAATCGGGTAAATTATAGGAGTTCCTGATGAAAATCCACCACCATAAACCGGAGTTGTATAATAGGTGTCGTAATAATCACCTGCCTGGCCAACTTCGGCATACGATGCACGAATTTTTCCATAGGTAAGGAAGTCATTCTTCAAACTTGCAACTTCAGTAAATATCCAGCCTAACGATGCGGATGGATAAAAGAAGGAACGGTTATTCCTTGGCATGCTTGAAACCACATCGTTACGTCCGGTCGCATTCAGATATAACATACTCTTGTAAGCAAGCGATAAATTGCCGAATGTACCGATTGTACGTTTTCTTATGTACGAATCACTGGACTGATAAACAGATGCATTATCAATATGATTCCAGCCTGAAAAATTGAAATCCTTGCCATAGGCATATGTATAATCAGTTTTCTTTTGGACAAACTCATTTCCAACCAAAGCATCAAATGTTAAATCAGTACTGATTTTCCAATTGTATGCAGCCGTTACTAAAGAGTTCATTTCATTGATCTTATAAATAGAATGAGACACTTCGCCTTTTGCGTTTGAATGCCCGTATCCCCATAAATCGGAATACTTGGTGGTATATGAATCATCACCCAACTGAAACTTAACATCCAAGTTCTGATTCGTCGTATTAAATTTAGTTGAATATTTCAAATAGAAATTACCAAAGAAACGCTGCAGATCTTCCGAAAAACTGTTGTTGTCAGCAGCCCAGTAGGCTCCATCAAATCCTGATGTGCTCCGGTAAGTGTTTTGTTTTGTTGGATCACCCTTAAAGGAAGAAGGAATGCCAGCAAGATCATAACTTGGAGGGGCCGGATAAACGGTCGCTACTATACCATTGTTTGCAGACGATTGTTTTTTAATATTGGAGATAATAAAGTTACCCGAAAAACCAGTCGACCAATTCTCACTTAATTTTGCATTTGCGCTTAGTTTCGCATTGTAACGATCCATACCTGTTGTAGGAACAATACCTGTTGTAGTTGTGTTACCAAGTGAAAAGGAATAATCACCCTTGTCAAATCCCTGTGCAATATTGAACGAGTTATTAAGTGTTCTACCTACATTGAAAAAGTCGTCAGCATTGTTATAAACCTGTGGTTTCGCCCATGGATCCAGACCAGCATTGGCTCTTTGCGCAACATAGTACATACCTGGTTTCATGCCATCTCTGTTGGTATTGGCATTCACGGTGTTACCGCCGACTTTCGCATCATTCGATAATTCAGCAATTTTAGGTCCCCAGCTAAATGAGTTTACTGCTGCGTATTTACCTAATGAACCTTGTGCAAATTCTTTTTGCAAATCAGGCATTACAGAAATAACATCAAAAGCGACACTTGAATTGAAACTAATTTCAGGTTTGCCATGTCTTGCAGATTTTCCGCTTTTTGTAGTGATGACAACAACACCGTTAGATGCGCGCATACCATACAATGCCGACGCAGCCTGGCCTTTTAGAATATTAACACTTTCGATATCATTGGGATCAATATCCACTGAACGGTTTGCAAAGTCTGTTCCGGTAACTGAATTACCAGTTGAAACATCATTAGCGGAAGATATAGGCATACCGTCAACAACATAGAGTGGAGAGTTATCTCCTGTAAATGAACGTGAACCACGAATTGTTATTTTCGACGATGCACCAGGCATACCAGATGAAGGTGTAATTTCGACTCCTGATACTTTACCCTGCAAAGCTCCCGAAAGGTCGGAATTTGAACCCTGCGTTAACTCATCAGATTTAACATCCTGAACAGCATATCCGAGTGCCTTCTTCTCTTTGGTAATTCCCATAGCGGTTACGACCACTTCATTCACCGAAATACTTTCAGATTTCAGTTTGATGACGTAGTTTGTTGAACCTGTAATGGGCAACTCGGTATTTGCCATTCCCACAAAGGAGATCATAAGTGACTTGGCACTTGCAGGAATTCGTAAGGCAAACTTACCATCCATATCAGTTACCGTCCCCATTGTCGTTCCCTTCACAACAACAGAAGCGCCAGGAATGGTACTTCCATCCTCGCTTGAGGTCACAACCCCGGAAATCTCCCTGGATTGTGCAAAAACCACTTGCAATCCAATGAAGCCCAGGAATGCAAGCAGCAGCGAAATTTTTTTCATAGACATAAGAATAATGTTAAATAAAAAATAAAAAAACCATCCGACTGCTATTTATTTTTAAATAGCCGGATGGAACCTTCAGAAACTTACTGTAATCTGTTTTAGCAATATGAAAATTGGCCGAACACAGAGAAAATATTTAGGCCAATTCCTTAGTTATTATCAAAAAGAAACATTTGTCACCTTTTATCTATTCAATTAAAGGTATGAATAGTTAAATTGTGTTACATCTTGCAAATATATTCATTCATGAATGTAATACACTATTACATCTTTATACCTATTTTAGTATTGAATTATATAATATGATTAATGTCATATTCTGTTGAAATGGAATATTTAATTTTTATATTATATTATTGTTGTTAAATATGTTAAGGGGCAATACAAGCACACTGGGATATTTAAAATAGAATGCATCTAAACTATATCCAGTAATAACACAGATTTAATATGAATCGACCAAAATAAAACAGTAGCCAGCTTTAGTGTTGACATACAGTTGTTTAAACTTAAATGTTCATCATTAAAAATTTAGTAAGGTGAGATTTAAACAGAAAGGACATTCGGTTTTTAATCAATCAAAATATTTTTTAATCGATAAACCAGGCTACAAACCTTAATGCCTGAACGTTAGGTAATTCATCAGCCGACTCACTTTGCAAGGTTAGAATTTGAGATTCATCACAATCTTCAACCATAAATCATTCTCCATACTATCCATGGTCTGTGATTTACCTCCATTCTTGCAAAACTGTAAATGGGAACTTAAGAAAAGTGAAAATCGACAAATACAAAAAAATTCAGGAAAGCAGATCACGTTAAAAAAAGCAAAAGCCGGAACCATACCCCGATTGTTTGACAATCGCAGGATATGATTCCGGCTCGGATGCTATGACGCCGAACTTGCTGTTCGTTTAGCTATTAAAGTTCGCGGATCTTAATATTGCGAAACCAGATAGGGAATCCATGATCCTGAAGACCAATATATCCTTCTTTTGCAATACCTTCTGTAAATCCGGGGAAATCTTTGAATTTGCTTTTGGCAACCAAAGCATCCCATTCAGGTGTCCACAAAGTATAGGAAACCACCTTAACACCGTTCATGGTATGAGTAACCTGACCATCTTTAACTTTAATCACCATGGTATTCCATGATCCTGTTGGCTTAACGGTTTTTGGATCGGCAGCAATCATATCATAAAGCGATCCGGCAAGATGGCTGGCCAGTTTGTTGTCGGTTGCATCCACATTATCGAGTACCTGAACTTCAGGCGCTGCATAATAAACAGGTTTGCCAGGAACTTCACGAACATTATAGAAGACTCCGGAGTTTCCCATTTTGCTTGCTTTCCAGTCAATCGTTAGTTCAAAGTTTTTGAATTTCTTTGTGGCGAAAACAATATCGCCATCTGCACCCTGACCTGGTTTTTTTCCTTCGCCAGTGAATACATTCATTGCATTGTCGTTGATCGCCCAATTTTTAGGCATCGCAGTTCCGTTACATTGTCTCCATCCGTCGAAGCTCTTACCATTGAATAACAACACCCATCCTTCAGCTTTTTCTTTTTTAGAAAGTTTGTTCAGTTCCTGACCAAACGAAGGAAGTGCAATCAA
>JANYLE010000038.1 GCA_025363795.1 Mariniphaga sp.
CAACAATTTTTTTTAAATCAAAACGGGCACGTACCCTATTATCAATTTGCTTATAGTACAAAGAGAACAGTAAAAAGTATAAATCAAACTTAAATCATTTAATCAAAGGAATTAAAGTTGAAAAGAACTAAATGTGAATACCATAAATACAGAATCTTTCGGACTAGATCAGAAAATTTAAACTGCATTTGCCTTTAAATGAAAAATAAAGAAAGTATATAAACTAGTGACTTTGATGAATACTAATAATTACAAATTAAATCTGTTAAAAAAGCATGGAAAAAAAGTGTAAAAGGAAATGCTTTCCTCCGGTAAGTATTTCAAAAATTGTGTTGGGAATTAAACTATTGACAATTTTTATTTTAACATCTGCAGTAACAGCTACAGCACGTACCTTTACTGAACACCCCTTGCCAACCAACAAGGTTGCATCAATTACTATTATTAACCCAGCTGAGCAACAAAAGAAGGTCGTTTCAGGTAAGGTAAAGGATAGTCAAGGTTTGCCATTGCCTGGTGTTACTGTGGTTGTGAAAGGAACCACAACTGGTGTAATCACTGACAACGAAGGAAATTATTCACTCTCGAATATCACAGCAAACACAGCTTTGCAGTTTTCATTTGTAGGGATGAAGAGCCAGGAAGTAATTGTCGATAAAAACACTGCAATCAACATCGTATTATTAGAAGAATCTATTGGGATTGAAGAAGTTGTATCGATTGGCTATGGTATTCAGAAAAAAAGTGATTTAACCGGTTCGATTGCAAGGGTTTCTATGGAGGAAAAGGCTATTCAAGGAAATTTGAACCTTTCTCAAGCATTGGTCGGAGCTTCGGCGGGCGTAAATCTGGAAGGAAGAGGGGGTGCGGACGGTGAAGCGACCCTTTCAATCAGAGGACAAACTTCCTTATCTGCAAGCGGCTCACCGTTGATTGTTCTGGATGGCGTAATCTATAATGGATCAATATCAACCATTAATACAGCTGATATTGAGTCAATTGATGTTCTTAAGGACGCCAGTTCAGCAGCTGTTTATGGATCACGTTCTGCAAACGGTGTACTGCTCATTACCACAAAAAAAGGAAAATCCAAAAAACCGGTTGTATCATTTGATATGTACAAAGGTTTTCAGGATATGACCAATAATCCAATGCGTGTGATGAACGGAGATGAATTTGCAACAAGGTTGCTTGACTGGAGTTGGGAGTCGAACGTCTACAACTGGTATAAGACAAATCCAACAAGCGTTGTTGGAAGGCCCATAAGACCAGACGCCTCAAACCGGGATGTCGTTGCTTCATACTTAAGAACTTTGGAGGAAAAACAGAATTACCTTGCAGGTAATCAGATTGATTGGGTAAAAGAGGTTCTACAGATCGCTCCGATGCAAAATTACAATTTCAGCGTTCAGGGAATGGCTGACGAAAAGACATCTTATTATCTGTCTGCATCATATACCAATGTGGAGGGAATTCAGCTCAATGACAAATTCAGCAGAATTACGATACACAGCAATGTGCAGAGTAAGGTCAATGAATGGATTACATTAGGGTTAAATGCATCCTATTCTTCGATGGATTATTCCGGCATACCAGCCAGTCTATATAATGCAAGGATTGCCAGTCCGCTTGTAAATAATCATATTGGCACACCTAATTATGATATTTTTCTGGGAGGAGAACAACTTCAGGCATATCCTCTTGTTGGTTTATATACACAAAATTCCGATATAAGAAAAGAGTTGTTTGCCGTTGCGAGTGCAAAAATTACAATCCCTTGGGTAAAGGGATTAAACTATGAGCTTAGTTATTCAAATGTAAACAATACTACAAATAATAAAACTTTTAGCAATAGCAATACGCCCGCGGGAGCAGCAAACGGTGGATATGCATCAAAGAATCCAACTCAGGAACAAGACTGGATTCTTAACAATATTGTAAATTATTCAAAAAGTCTTGGTAATCATCAGTTGAATGCCACCTTGCTTTTCAGCCGGGAAGGCAGAACAGGAGATGCTTCATCTCTTATTGCACAAGGATTTGATAATGAATCGCTTGGTTACAATAATATGGGACTGGGTAAAATCGCATCCATCTCTTCTTCTGCATTTGAAGAAAACAGCCTTTCCTATATGGCCCGTTTAAATTACAGTTATCTGTCACGATACATGTTAACTGCAACTATTCGTCGTGACGGTTTTTCCGGATTTGGTGCGGGTAATAAGTGGGCAACATTCCCTTCTGCCTCACTGGCCTGGGTCGCTTCAAACGAATCATTTCTGAAAGATAAGGGTCTTTATTTGAAACTGAGAACCTCTTACGGTGTTAATGGGAATCAGGGAATAGGTCGATATTCAAGTTTATCGCGAATGGGAATATACAATTACGTTTACGGACAAACAACCGCTATTGGTCTATTCCCAAGTACATTGGCCAATTCAAATCTGGGCTGGGAAACAACTTCATCATTTAATGTCGGCGTGGACTTTGGTGTTCTGAAAAACAGAATAACTGGTACAATAGATGTTTATACTGCAAAGACTTCAAATGTACTGGTGCAAAGACAACTACCAAGTACTACAGGCTATCAAAGCGTTTGGTCAAATATTGGAGGAATTAGTAATAAAGGTATTGAAGTTGAACTTAAATCAATTAATCTAAATGGTGCTCTAAAGTGGGAAACCAATTTTGTATTCTCACTCAACAGGGATGAGATTACCAAGTTGTACGGTGGCAACAACGATAAGGATATTGGAAATGCGTGGTTTGTCGGAGAGTCAATTAGCGCATTGTATGACTATCAATCAACAGGAAGAGTATGGACAGAGGAAGAATTATTCACCGGTAAAATTCTGAAGGGATGGTATCCTGGCCAATTCAAATATGTTGATCAGAATAATGACGGAGTGATTGAACCTGTTAATGACAGGAAAGTAATCGGATACGAATCACCTAGTTATCGTTTCAGCGTAAACAACGCTTTTACTTACAAGAATTTCTCTCTTACTATATTTATTAACTCCATTCAGGGAGGAAAAAATCATTATATGGCTAATAATGCACAAATGATCAACCCTCTTTTTTATATGCAGGAAAGAACGAATAATTCAGCAATCAATAATTACTGGAGACCTGACGTTCCTACGACAAATACCACCGGGATTTACAATCTCCCTATCCAACAAAGTGGAATTTACCAGAGCAGGAGTTTTGTGAGATTACAGGATGTTTCTCTTGCATATAAGTTTGGTCAGCGTTTTCTGGATAAAATGAGTTTAAAGTCGTGCCAGATTTATATATCAAGTAAGAATCCTTATGTCTGGACAAAATGGCAGGGTTGGGATCCTGAAATTGGTGTAAGTGATACCCCTCTTACCAGAAGTGTTATTTTGGGGCTAAGACTAAGCTTTTGATAATTACAGCAAGAACATACAGATAAAATATTATAATCTATAAATAAAAAAAAATGGAAAAATATATCAATGCACTTGGCAAAAAGTGTTTGTCGGTAGCTGTTATACTGCTATTTATATTTACCTCCTGCAGTGAAAGCGTTCTTGATGAAAAGCCACTTGATTTTCTTTCACCCGATAATGCTTACCTTACTGAAAAGGGGATATTACAGGGTGTTACGGCAATTCATACTCGTGTCAGATCTGCATATTATTCATTTGGAGAGTTTGGATCAATGGGATGGGCAACTCACGGATCAGATCTGGGCTATAATGGTGAAGTACCAGGCGCAGGAAGTGGATTTCTAAATACTTATAAGGATATGAATCCTACCTTTAGGTGTGCGGTGGATCCCTGGAATGCAGGATATCAGATTATTCAGTGGGCAAATGTACTTATTGAAAAAATTGAACAGGCAGATGTGAGCGTTTTCAAAAATGGTGAGGCAGGAAAAAATATGTACCTTGCTGAAGGAAAGTTCTTCAGAGCTTTTGCTTATCGTTATCTTGTCTCCTCTTTTGGTGACGTTCCACTCTTAAAGCATTCGGTTAACTATGCGAAAGCAGATTTCGTCAGAGATCCTATCGCAGATATTCATGCCCTGATGGTAGAGGATTTCAAATTTGCAGCCACTTATTTACCTAATCCAGGACAAGAAGCTGCACCAGGCAGAATTACAAAGGGGCCTGCATTACATTACCTTGCAGAGACTTATCTTGAACAGGGTAAGCCTCAGTTAGCAGTTGAAGCCGCAACGCATGTCATTGATGATTTTAAATATGCATTGATGACCAGCAGGTTTGGTACCAGACTTGCAAAAGATATCCTTGGGTCAGGAGATGTTTATTTTGATCTCTTCGGTTATGGAAATCACAATTTGGCAGAAAATACAGAAGCAATGTGGGTAATTCAATGTGAGCCAACTATTACAGGAGGTGGACAGATTGCAAGCGCATATATTTTTGGTCCTCGTTATTTTGATCTTGGGCTTACTCCTGATGGAAAAAAAGCATTTTTGGGCACATTCTTTAATGGAGCATATACCGGGTATTCTGATACATTAAGCCGGCCGACAGCAGCTGCACGTGGGACTAATCTTGTATACTATTATATATGGAAAGACAATTGGAACAATGATATTAGAAATGCAAAGCATAATATTAAGCGCGATTTTTATTACGACAATCCGGCTTCTATATATGATAAACACAAAATTGATTTTAGTCTTTTTAATCCACCGAGACCCAATCCTTTAACCGATACGATAAAGATTATTTTCCCAATTCATATGAAGTTTGCCGATCCTTGCCATTATTTTTTACAACCAAACAGGTCAGGTGCCGGAATTACTCACAAAGACTGGTATGCATTGCGTTTTGCAGAAACTTTGCTCTTGCGTGCTGAAGCATATCTTGACCTCAACAAACCAGATTTGGCTGCAGCAGATATTAATAAAGTAAGAAACAGGTCTAACGCAAAACCAGTTACTGCCGCCAATGTAAATATTGATTATCTATTAGATGAAAGAGCAAGAGAACTTTATGGTGAAGAGTGGAGACTTATTATTTTACGACGGACAAATAAATTGATGGAAAGGGTTAGAAAGTATAATGATAATCCAATGTGTCCAGGGGCACTAATCGACGAACATAATTTCCGGTGGCCAATTCCGCAGGCACAGATTGACTTAAATGTCGACGCTGTGTTTCCACAAAATCCTGGTTATTAAGATATCAGTCTTATAGTTTAAGTAGTAGAAATCGCTTTATTTAATATTGATATTCTATTAAAAATTTATTGGTGGAAAGAAGAGTTAGGTTGCTCTGCTTTCCACTAATAACCAGATTGATTACTGGTTCACTTCTGGTTAATGGTTTATTCTCTTATAGAAATTATACTGAATAAATTTTGTCTAATAGAAAATGACAATGTTAATAACTGATAAATAGCAAGTTTATAAAGTACGATCTTAAAATAATTGACCAAATTATTTTAAGATAAAATTAGTTTGTTACTTTTGGGGTACGTGAACGGAACTCTGAAACCGACTTATCTTTATGATTTAATTAATAAATATTTGTAATGGAAAAAAGTAATTTTACAAGACGCCGATTTATAACTGGCGTATCAATTGGTTCAGTTGCTGCAATGGCTTCCAGCAGCCTTCCAGTTTTTGGGAACATCATGCATACAACAAATGAAACGGGTAAACTTGCCATTCTGGGAGGCGAACCGGTAGTGAAGAGTAAAGTATGGCCCAAATGGCCTTACCGTGACGAGAAGATGGTCGAAGCGATGTCAAAGACCGTCAGAAGTGGAATCTGGTGCAGAATTGAATCTCCAAATGGAAGTGTTCCAACATTTGAAATAGAATATGCCAAACTGATGGGAACTAAATTTGCAGTTGGAACCGGATCGGGAACCCAGGCATTGAATACCTGTGTTGAAGCATTAGGAATCGGGCCAGGTGACGAAGTAATCACTTCACCGTATACAGATATGGGAACGATATCTTCTATCATCACCAGCCGTGCCCTACCCGTTATGGCTGATATTGATCCACTCTCTTTCCAGATTGACCCTAACGAAGTGGAAAAAAGAATCACAGAAAACACAAAAGCCATTATGCCGATTCATATCATGGGACAACCCTGTAATATGGAGCGAATTATGGCCATTGCCAATAAACACAATCTTAAAGTCATTGAAGATACTTGCCAGGCACACCTTGGCGTATACCAAGGGAAAGTATTGGGAACAATAGGCGATTTGGGCTGTTTCAGTTTCCAGACATCCAAAACGATTTCATGTGGTGAAGGCGGAGCAATCATCGGTAATAATGCAGAACTGATGGATAAATGTTACACGGTTCAAAACCACGGTACATCAAAGAAAGGACGTTCGGAAACGATCGGTGCCAAATACCGGATGAACGAATTTGAAGGAACAATTTTGCTGGCCCAACTGGATAGCGCGAAAGAGCGTTTTGCCCTTCGAAACAAAAATGCTGCCTACCTGACCTCGAAACTTAAAAATTTCCCGGGTCTGGTTCCCCAAAAACTATATGAAGGTACTGAAAGCGGTTCTTTCTATCTCTACACAATGTCCTATCATAAAGAACACTTCAACAATGCACCGCGTGACAAATTTCTGAAGGCGCTCGCAGCTGAAGGGATTAACATGAGCGGGTACATTGCAAATGGGTTACACAAAGAACCATGGGTGGATCATATTATGGGTCTGAAGGTGTATCAGAAAATGTATTCAACTGCTAGGCTTAAACAATACCTCGACGAACTGGCATGTCCAAAATGTGATCAGGTTTGCGCTGATATGGTAATGCTTTGGGCATCAGGACCACTGCTTGGTACACTGGCAGATATGGATGATATCATCAACGCCATCATGAAAGTTCATGCAAACAGGGATAAACTGAATCAGATCTGATTATGAATAATTATCGCATGATGTTCATCAGGATATTACTCTGCTTTTTCATAGGGTTACTTCCGGTCTTTGCCGGAAGTAACTATGTATTTGGCTTTCAAGACGATGTGCAAACGGGCTTACGGTTGGCAACATTTGACGTCGATGCTACCCCACCAGTTGGCAGCCTTTTAACTTATGATCAGGAGATCAATAAATGGGATTTGGGTCTTAGGGCCAGGGGTGTTGTCATTTTGGGTGCCGGACAGCCGATCGTATTGTGCGCTGTGGATTGGATTGGTATCGCCAACGAAGGACAAGATGCATTCCGGCAGGCACTTGCAGAAGCAGCAGGAACTATTCCTGAGCGTGTTGCAATACACACAGTTCATCAGCACGATGCGCCAACATGTGATTTTAGTGCCGAAAAAATTCTCAAAGATGCTGGGATCAGTCCGTTGTGTTTCGAAGGAACTTTTGCCCGTGAACTGATGGAACGACTTGGAACGGCAGTGAAACTATCACTTGGTCATACCCAGCTGGTTACTCACATTGGTGTTGGTGAAGCAAAGGTTTACAAAGTGGCTTCTAACAGAAGACTTCTCAATTCGAATGGTCTCTTTCGTGATTGCCGCTATTCAACTTGCAAAGATTCGGCTATGCGTGCAGAACCTGAAGGTCTTATCGATCCCATGGTGTCGCTGATTAGTTTCTGGAATGCAGACCAGCCCTTAGCTGTACTTAGCTATTACGCTACTCATCCCCAGAGCTACTATCGCACAGGTGTTGCTAATCCTGATTTTCCTGGTGTAGCCCGTTTTATGCGGCAACTCGCTGTGCCACAGGCAATGCACATTCATTTCAATGGCGCCGGCGGAAATATTACTGCTGGTAAATACAACGATGGTTCACTTGAGAACCGTGGCATTCTGGCAGAACGGCTTGCTGATGGTATGAAACGTGCCTGGGAATCTACACGTCGCGAACCTGTAACTACCGAAGCGATCGGGTGGGCGGTTGAACCGTTAACACTTCCGTTGTCGAAAAATCTTGAAGATATGCAAACTGTTATGAAGACAACGGATATGGTATCCCTGGCAAACAAAATGTCAAAGCTTGTCTGGCTTCAGCGATGTAAAGCAGGTAAACGGCTTGATGTAAGATGCCTGACTTTAGGCAAAGCCCGTATCATATTCCTTCCCGGTGAGCCTTTCGTCGAGTATCAGCTGGCCGCCAAGGCAATGCGGACGGACTTGTTTGTTGCAGTAGCCGGATATGGCGATTATGCCCCCGGATATATTTGTACCGCCATCGCTTACAAACAAGGTGGATATGAAGCTGGTCCTGCTTCAGGTGTAACCGCTGAAGTTGAAGGCGTTCTCTTGTCTGCAATTCATAAACTACTGCAAGTAAAATAACCAGATTGAGGGAGTATGGTGATTGAGATAATCCATATGCATGCAGATAAAATTAAAATAGATCCAAAAACTAAACATGAAAACAAACAAATTTATTATTCCTATCATAATAATCAGTCTATTTGCTATTGGTTGCCAACAGGTAGCAAAACCGGTGGTTATAGCTCCTTCTGTTTCAACTCCTGATGCGAAGTTGACCGCCACTGTTTATGATTCCGGATTCGAACATTCACACGACACCTATAACGGTCTTTCAGCTGCCAGCGATGGAAAAATCTATTACGTACTCTGCTCGCAATCAATCAATGAGGGTGGTCAGATGTATTCATTTGATCCAAAGACTGCAAAAGTTGAACATCTGGCTGATCTTAACGAGATTTGCGGTGAGAAGGGTATGAAAGTGGTAGCACAGGGGAAAAGCCATGTGAATTTTGTCGAATCAAAGGGCAAACTCTATTTTGCAACACACCTTGGATATTACAGCATCATTGACGGTATGGAAAAAACAGGTGTTCCTACGGATGGTTTTAAATCGTACAGGGGAGGACATTTAATTGCATATGACATGAATACCAAAACCTTTGAAGACCTGGGAATAGGACCAAAAAGTGAAGGAATTATTACAATGAATATGGATACTGCAAGAGGTCTTATTTATGGACTGTCATGGCCAACCGGATATTTTTTCCGTTATGATCTGGCAAAAAAAGAGCTAAAAGATCTGGGGCCATTTACAGGTAAAGGTGAAGATGGCGTGGGTAAAGATTTTCGTGTTGTTTGCCGCTCGATTGTCATAAATCCTGATAATGGTACAGTCTATCTGACCAACGCTGAGGGACAGATAAAGTCTCTGAAAGTTGGACAGGATGTGGTAGAAACCATTGAAGGAGATAATATGAAAAAGGATTATTTTGGAACTTACGATATTTACACTGCAGGAAGCATGGCCTACAACTGGCGCCAGGTATTCTGGTATGCACCAACGAAAAAGATTTATGGTGTGCATGGAAACTCTGGTTATCTTTTCAGTTTTGACCCTGCAGTACAACGTATTGATGTGCTAGAAAGGCTAACATCAATACCATCCAAACTGACTGGTATGAATGACCAGTTCAGTTATGGTTACCTTGGCTTCAAATTAGGTCCTGATGGCCGCACCATCTATTACCTGACTGGAGGTCCGATTTATGTTGATGGTAAACGTGTTATGGGTGCTACCTCAACTTCAAAAGGTGAGGCTAAAGGCCTTGAAGACCTTCATTTGATCACTTATGATATACCAACTGCGACTTATATTGATCATGGTGCTGTTTTTTATCCTAATGGAGAACGCCCACTTTATGTGAATTCGATTGCAATAGGAAGTGACGGAGCAGTATATGGTATGGGTAGGATTAAAAGGAACGGCAAAGTAGTTACAGACCTTTTTAGTGTTCCGAACCCGCTTAAAAAATAAATTCATGGTAAAGAAGCTGAAACATTTCTGAAAATTCCGGTAAAAATACAGAGCAAGATGTTTTAAAATTTTGTCGGAAGAATCAGGCTTGTTTCGGTTTTCCCATACTATTGACAATGTATTCAACTCATCAGAAATCATTGAATATAAATCCAGAGTAACCATCAATGTGAGATTATTAACCAGCAAAATGTAAAATTTAAAATCTTCACATTATGTTAATACTGTAAATTAAGATAGAAAAATATGTAGTTAAATGAAAAAGAAATGATGGAATTCTTTCTTATAAGAAATAAAACAATGAATAATTTCTATTTATAAACTATAATGATATGAAAGATACGATAAAATTCACATCACTACAGCTAATTACATTAGTTACATTGCGAATTTTAATCGGATGGCACCTGCTATTTGAAGGCATTTCGAAACTGACTAGCCCAGGTTGGTCATCACTTGGTTTTCTCAAAGAGTCGAAATGGATTTTTTCAGATTTGTCACAATGGATTATTTCGAACGGCAAGGTGCTAGAGGCAGTCAATTTTCTTAATACATGGGGACTGATTGCAATTGGCCTCGGCTTAATCCTGGGCCTTTTTACCAGAGTAGCCGCATTTTCAGGAACCTTACTCCTACTTATTTATTATTCTATGAATCCACCATTGGTTGGGTTGGAGTATTCGGTTCCATTTGAAGGGAACTACCTCATTGTCAGCAAGACGCTGATAGAAGCTGTGGCTTTAATGATGATTGCCTTTTTTCCCACAAGCCTGGTTTTTGGGTTAGATATTTTTATTGACAGATACAGGAATCGTAAAAAAGAAAAGAATTACACCATACAGGGATGAGAAAAGAAACTGATCAGACAGGAAAATACGGTGACAGCACAGACCAAACCAGAAGGAATACTCTTAAGCGTAGGTCCTTGTTGAAAGCCATGATTGGAATACCTGTATTGGGAGCTTTTGCCTTTGAGGTATTTAATAAAGCGACATTCGACAAGCAAAAAAAAGATATGATTATTGATGAATTGGGATTAAAAAACATCAATAATACAAAAAGAATAAAAAGCCTGCCATCCACAAAAGCCGATTTGATCCGGATAGGGATCATTGGATTTGGAAACAGGGCTGTTGCCCATGTAAACGGGCTTGGATTTATGCAGGATTCAGATGTTAAGGCGTTTAAAGAGCGGGGCATATTCGGAGACTGGCTTGAGCAGGAGAATTTAAACATCGCGTTAACCGGTATCTGCGATGTATTCGATCTTCACGCCGAAAAGGGGATGGAAATTGCGCGCAACGGAATTCGCACTACAGGAGCAACGCCCAACCTACCCGTGAAACGGTATCGATATTATCAGGAGATGCTGGATGACAAGGACATTGATGCGATTATGATTGCAACGCCTGATCATCACCATGCTGAAATCACGGTTGCCGCAGCAAGAGCCGGAAAACACGTCTATTGCGAAAAAAGTATCGCCCTTACTGAAGCTGAAGTAAATGAAGTTTATGATGCTGTTAAAAAGAGCAAGATCGTCTATCAGCTGGGGCACCAGATAGCTCAAAGTGTTGTTTTTCAACAGGCAAAGGAAATAATCAACAAAGGGATACTAGGAAAGATCACCTTGATTGAAACAACAACAAACCGAAATTCAGCCGATGGAGCATGGATCAGACACCTTGATAAAAGTGGCAATCCCAAACCAGGCGATGAAAAAACGATTGACTGGAATCAATGGATAGGCTCAACCCCTAAAGTACCCTTTAGCATCGATCGCTATTACAATTGGGTAAAATGGTTTGCATACGACTCCGGGGTAATCGGTCAATTGTTCACACATGAATATGACTCTGTCAATCAGCTGTTAAGAATAGGTATCCCCCAATCAGTAGTTGCCTCGGGAGGCATCTATTACTGGAAGGACAACCGTGAAATTCCCGATTCGCTTCATGTTGTATTTGAATATCCCAAACAGGATTTAACCCTGTTATACAGTGCGAATCTGGCTTGCAGCAAAAACCGGGGCCGGGTTTTCATGGGGCACGATGCCTCTATGGAATTGGGAAGTTCAATTGAGATTACAGTTGATGGCGATTCATCGCGTTACAAAAAGCAGATTGAACAAGGACTAATCAGTACATCAGAACCGATGATTTCCTTGAATTCAAATTCCGGGAAAGTGGATGCCGTGTCAGGAGCTACTTCAAAATACTATACTGCAAGAGGCTTAACTACAACTACCATTGACGGACGACAGGTAGATACCACCTATCTGCATATTAAAGAGTGGCTGGATTGTATAAGGAATGGCGGTGTTACAAGTGCAAATATTGAACGTGCTTTTGAAGAAGGAATTACATGCGTGATGGCAACTAAATCATATACCGAAAAACGGCGTGTGGAATGGGATTCAGTAAATAGAAAAATTATATAATTATTATATAAAATTATTTTAAAAATAACAACAACATTTAAAACTAAACGAATGAATTCAAGGAGATCATTTATAAAAACAGTTGGCGCAGGAACAGCTCTGTCAACTCTTGCCATTGCATCGCCTTCATTTGCTTCCGTCTTGGTTGCAGATCCTGACAATAAATTAAAACCAATCCGGATCGGAATTATAGGATCCGAAAATTCACATACCGCCATCTTTGGAAAGATGTTTAACATCGATAAAAAATTTCCAGGAGTAGAGATCACACATTTGTGGGGTGAAACAGATGAGTTTGCCCGTAAAGCGGCAGAAGCTGGGAAAATAACCACTATAGTTAAAGATCCTAAAGAGATGCTTGGGAAAATTGATGCATTGATAGTAGATCACCGTCATGCAAAGTTCCATTTGGAAGCGGCAACCCCTTTTGTCAAGGCAGGTATTCCAACCTTTATCGATAAACCTTTCTGCTATCGGGTTGAAGAAGGGAAAAAATTTCTTGAAATGGCCCGTAAGATTGGCACTCCAATAACCTCCTATAGTTCAATTGGTCAAAGTTATTCGACCTACGACATCAAACAGCAACTGGAAACCATGGGTGAAATAAATCAAGTCGTGCGTTACGGTCCAGTCGAATTGAACTCAGAATGGGGTGGAGTATTTTTCTATGGCGTACATATTCTTCAACCTCTAATGGTCATGTTTGGAGAGGATATTCTACGGGTAAAAATCACCCGAAACGGTCAAAAAGCCAATGCCAGCTTGGTATTTAAAAGTGGTCTCTTTGCCACCATGATCTTTAAAAATGTTGCGCGTGGATGGGAAACTTTCGTCGAAACGAAAAATGGAATGGTCGAATTGAAATCACGTGTTCCAGAAATTGAACCCGGCAAAATGTATGTTGACATCGTTGAGATGTTCAGAACCCGCAAAGAGCCACGTACCCATCATAGTATTCTAAATGAGGTGGCCGTACTTGAAGCATTGGAAAAATCAGCCTTAAATGAAAAATGGATTGAAGTAGTTCAGGTATAAGGCATTTGCTTACAATAAAGTTATCGAATAACAGTTTACTTGAGATTGTGCTTTACAAACAACTTAAAAAGTAATGAAAAAATCTATAAATGGAAACTACAGACCATTTTCTGTCAACTGGTCAACAGTTATTTCAATTGCAATTATTGGCCTATTGTTCTTTATTTTCGGCTTTACAACCTGGATAAACGCGATTTTAATTCCTTATTTTAAAATTTCATGTGAATTAAATTACGTCCAATCGTTATTGGTCGCTTTTGCATTTTACATTGCATATTTTGTAATGGCAATTCCTGCAGCACACCTGCTGGATAAATTTGGATTTAAAAAAGGAATTATGATCGGATTCTGGATCATGGCGATGGGTGCTCTTATATTTGTTCCTGCTGCCTTAACCAGAACATATGGTTTATTCCTTTTGGGGCTTTTCTCAATCGGGACAGGCTTGGCTATACTGCAACCAGCTGCAAATACCTATATCACAATGATTGGTTCGAAAGAAAATGCTGCGCAAAGAATGAGTATTATGGGGGCTTGCAATAAAACAGCTGGAATAATTGCCCCGCTATTATTGGCAGCAGCAATATTTCGGCCAACGGACACAGAGCTATTCAGGCAAATCCCTTTAATGGACGAAGTAACAAGAGATGCCGTTTTAGATGAATTGATTCGTAGAGTAATTGTTCCCTATGCAATCATGGCTGCCGTTCTTTTCGGACTAGGGCTAATTATCAGGTATTCAATATTGCCAGAAATAGATACTAACAAAGAAACTTCAGAAGTAGCTAGTGCCAATTCAGGTAAAACTAGTATCATCCAGTTTCCACATCTTATTCTTGGTGCTGTAGCATTATTCCTGCATGTTGGCTCACAGGTTACCGGTATAAATACGGTTATCGTCTATGCGCAGTCATTGGGACTGCCGCTATTGGAAGCAAAAGTATTTCCATCGTATATCTTGGGCATTACTATGTTTGGCTGTTTGTTGGGGATTGTCTTAATTCCGAAATTCATTAATCATCTCAATGTATTACGCGTATGTACCACGTCAGCAATTGTATTGACTTTATTATTTTTTCTGGTACGCGGTCAGGTCACCTTTCTCGGTCATACATCAAATCTGTCCATTTGGTTTCTAGTAATATTGGGACTTTCCAATTCTCTGATGTGGTCAGCGATATGGCCGCTTGCATTGAATGGATTGGGACGATTTACAAAAATGGGGGGATCAATCCTAATAATGGGGTTATGTGGAAGCGCTATAGTACCTATTTTTTATGGCTATTTTGCTGATCATTACAACACCCACACAGCTTACTGGGTGTTATTGCCTTGTTATATTTATCTAGTTTACTATGCCTATTACGGATATAGCGTTAAAAACTGGTCTTTAAAAAAACTTACGGTAAATATAAAATAAAGGAAATTAAGACTTTTAATATAGTTATGAATTCAAAGAATAAACGATTAAAGATAATCAACGGAAGAGTAATCACTCCCTTCCGATTGATTGAAAACGGAACCATACTAATTGATGACGGTAAAATAGTATGTATTTGCGATGGCGATATTGATTATCCAGGTGCTCAGGATATTGACGCCAAAAATAATTATATTTCACCAGGGTTTATTGATATACATACCCACGGCGGTGGTGGATACGATTTTATGGATGGAACAGCTGAAGCGTTTCTTGGAGCTGCTAAAATGCACGCACTGCATGGAACAACAGCATTAGTCCCAACAACACTCACCTCAGAAATAGACGATCTTTTAAATACCTTCTCAGTCTATAAACAGGCCAAAAAAGAAAATACAGAAGGTGCTCAATTTCTTGGTCTACACCTTGAAGGCCCATACTTCTCAATGAGTCAGAAGGGTGCACAGGATCCCCGGTATATTCGACCACCTAAAAAAGAGGAATATGAAGCCATACTAAGTCATTCTGATGATATTATTAGATGGAGTGCAGCTCCTGAGTTGGAAGGTGCAGCTGAATTCGGTCGTGAAATGGTAAAAAAAGGTATTCTTCCTGCAATCGGACATACTGATGCAACATCTGATGAAGTTGCAGAAGCACTTGAAAATGGTTACACTCATCTAACACATCTTTATTCCGGAATGTCGGGAGTAATGCGCCGGAATGCCTTCCGTTATGCAGGTGTGATTGAAAGCGCTTTCCTGTATGATCAACTCACTGTTGAAATAATTGCTGATGGAATTCATCTTCCACCAAGTTTATTGCAACTGATCTATAAACAAAAAGGTCCGTCGCGAATTGCGCTAATCACCGATTCGATGCGTGGTGCCGGAATGGGTTCTGGTGAAAGCATATTGGGTGGTCTGAAAGATGGAATGAAAGTAATTATTGAAGATGGTGTAGCGAAACTTCTTGACAGATCAGCTTTTGCTGGAAGTGTAGCAACAACAGATCTGCTTGTACGTAATATGATTCATCTGGCTGGAGTACCACTTTTACATGCCATACAGATGATGACAATCACCCCGGCACAAATATGTCGGATTGACGACAGAAAAGGTTCACTCACAATTGGCAAAGATGCTGATGTGATTATTTTCGATGACAATATTCAAATTAAAACAACAATTATTAACGGACGTGTTATTTCATAAAGTTATAGCACAAGATAAAAATTAAAAAAATGTTCCAATCTTTTAAAAAAGATAACCTTACGGTTAATATTTATTCATCAAGGAAAGAATTAGGTCTTGCTGCTGCATGTGAAGCAGGTAATAAAATAAAAGAATTGCTACTTGCCCAACCAGTTGTAAATATAATATTTGCCGCTGCTCCTTCGCAAAATGAATTTCTGGAAAATCTGATCAGCCAGGAAGGCATTGATTGGAAACGGATTAATGCATTTCATATGGACGAATACATTGGCTTACCAGCTAGTGCTCCACAGGGATTCGGTAACTTTCTGAAAGAAAGAATTTTCGACAGGAAACCATTTCGTTCGGTTAACTACCTGAATGGTCTGTGTAATTCAAAAGACGCAGAATGCACCCGGTACAGCAAGCTGCTGACAGAAAATTCAACCGATATCGTTTGCATGGGAATCGGAGAAAATGGGCATATTGCTTTTAACGACCCTCATGTTGCCGATTTCAAAGACAAAGCTCAGGTTAAAGTCGTTGAACTTGATGGACTTTGCCGCCAACAACAGGTAAATGAAGGATGTTTTACGTCAATAAATGAGGTACCAACTCATGCATTAACGGTAACTATTCCGTCACTTCTTAAGGCAAAGTATATTTTCTGCATGGTTCCCGGAAGCAATAAGGCACTGGCGGTCGCAAATACAATTGAGATGAAAATAGCAGAACGTTACCCATCAACAGTTTTGAGAAACCATTGGGCAGCTATACTCTATCTTGATACCGAGAGCGCTAGCCAAATAAATGTTAAGGTTCTACAACATTAATACTAAAAATTAAAAGGGATGAATAAGACGACACGCAGGCATTTTTTGGCAAAATCAACATTGCTGAGTAGTGTCGTTTTATTTCCATCTCTTATGATTCAGGCATGTAGCGCTGGAAAAACAGCAATATCTTCCTCCCATTCAAACGCATTGGAAGTTATTGATAAAGAAGTTTGGTTTGCAGATCATTTGGTCAACAAAGAATACCGGGTCATACCTGCTGATCCCTTGTTTCGCTATTTTTCAGGATTCCCGGCAATAAAGAGTGTTCAGGATGTACCTTTCCCTTGGAAGAAGGAAAATTTCTTTGGTGGGAATGGTGGCTTTTTGACTGACAATGTCTACCTGGAACCTGGAAAACAATGGGTATTGCAATTGGCAATTTCCACACCAGGGAAATCTGATAACACAATGGGTTCCCCGCAGTATAAGACATGGTACCGTATCTCAGTTAATGATGGGAAAACCTTCACTGCACTAAAGCAAGTTATCATAGACGGTCATACAAGTATGAACCCCATCAATAATGTGCAAATAGGCAGAAATGGTTTTAATGTTGATTTTACACGACCCATTGTCCGCGCATCTAATGGCGAAATCATGATTCCGGTTGGATTACATCCATGGGATGAAGTAAATGGGAAGATATACCGCCCCGTAAACAATGCCGGTCTTTTCCAGGATGCAGGGGTATTAATCGCAAGTTGGTTACCGAATGGGAAAGATGTGGAATGGAAGTTTGGAGAATGGCTCCGCATAGATTATAACCAATCGACAAGAGGGCTTTCTGAACCTACAATCATTGAAACCAATACACTCGGTAGGTTTGCTATGGTAACCAGATGCTCCAACAGTGGCCGACCGGATCTGCCCGGCTATGCATGGGTTTCCTTCTCTGATGACTATTGTCGAACCTGGTCTGTTTTAAAGCCTTTCACTTATTCAGATGGAAGTAATTTTTTTGTTCCTACTGCTCATTCAACACTTTTTAAGTCGCGAAAAAGTGGACGTGTCTACTGGATTGGAAATATAAATGAAACTAATCCCATTGGAAGTCATCCCCGCTATCCATTAGTAATTGGAGAAGTTGATTTAGAAAATTTTGGGTTGATAAAAAATACAGTAATTAATATTGATACCCGATATCCTGAAATAGAAGGTCCCCTCGTTCAACTTTCTAATTTTAAGATAATGGAAAATGGAAAGAAAAATGAAATTTTGGTAGTTTGTACACGCATTGAAGGTACTCATAGTGCCAATCACCCTTCATGGTACAGAATAAAATTGCCGTGACAAAAAACCTTGATGAATATTCCAGTTCTGGATTGCTTATTTATCGTTTAAAAATGTTGTTGAGAACAACCAGACCTTAAAAATTATAATATGAAAATTTTATTTATTGCGTTAGTCACCATTATATTGGTAATACCTGCCTTCGCACAGAAAAAAATATCAAATAATGCGATGTCGCAAAAACGGATAACGCCAAAATCGATGGGTTACAAACTTGTTTGGGATGATCAGTTCAACGGTCATCAACTTGACACTTCGAAATGGAATATCCGGCATATAGGTCCCGTGCGGATCGGTTATAATTCGCCGGAAGCAGTTAAAGTCGAAGATGGTTATCTAAAGCTTTATGCTTTGCAAAAGGGTGACAGTATTTTGGGTTGTGCTGTTGGAACGGCAGATCATTTTTTAACCAAATACGGGTATTTCGAATGCAGGGCTCAACTTCAGGAATCATCCGGTGTGTGGGCAGCTTTCTGGATTCAATCATTGAAAATAGCAGAGGGAGAAGATCCTTCGCTGTTTGGAACTGAGATTGATATATTCGAGTATTTTGCAGCAATGGGCGATTCAATGACCCACGCTATCCATTGGGCTTATGGGCCAAACATGCACACAATAGGTGCAATGAAAAGTCATCTGAAAGGCTTAAGTAAAGGATTCCACACGTTTGGTTTGGAATGGACACCCGAAAAATATTCGTTTTTTATCGATGGTTACAAATTCCACGAACAAACTCAGGGAATTTCAAACATTGAGGAATACATGATCCTAAGCATGGAACTTCCTCCAAAACGTGAAGACATCGCAAAAACTATTTTTCCTGACGTTTTCATCGTCGATTGGGTGAAGGTATATAAAAAGCTGAGACCTTAAGATTGGTTTATAACAATTAAAGATGAACGAATCTATCGTTTAACGAAAGGTACAGACAAATCAATCCAATAATTAGTGAAGCTAAACTAAAACTATAATTTTTAAATTAATAGTATCTTATGAAATCAACCTATTCTCGTCGCAATTTCGTTAAAAAGTCTGCAATAAATGCTTTGGGAATTGGAGTTGCAAGCAATGTTCCGTTGTTTGGGCAAACACTTTTTGCTCAGGGCTCTAAAGTGCAAGATGATAAAGGTGAAACTAATAAATTATCTTTTGTTCCTGTTCGAGCTGCAAGTTGGTGGTGCACGATTGAAGATCTTCAATGGGGACAAAAGAAAATTGTTGATAAAATAAAACGCAGGGCTGAAGCTTTCGCAAATGCGAAAATTGATACTGCTATTAATTATGGTTTTCATATCCGGTTTGACTTTTCAAACTATTTTGGTCAATTACATGGTTATTACGCGAATGTATGTGACGAATTGCATCAATACGATATAAAATTCATGGATCACTATTCCTGTAACCATGTTGAAAGGCCTAGAGGTGAAACTGAATTCAAAAAATTAATGAAAGGCCAGCGTCATCATGTATTATTGTTTCATGACCCCATTGCAGCCGAATATGCACAATATGAAGGGCATCTTTTTAAGGATATTTGCGAAGTTGATCTGCGTGATGGAAGCAGAGGTTATGCCGCTCAATATCAGATGGAGGCATTCTGCCATAATAACCCTGGTTTTCTTGATATGCATAAAAAATACTTGCAAAGGTTGATGAAAGAAGTTCCTTTTGATGGTATTGAAGTGGATGATATGTGTGATTATGCCGGGCTTACGACATGCGGATGCAGCTTTTGCAGGGATCGTTTTAGAAAAGAGTACGGGCATGAAATCCCCCCTTTCGGAGAGAAAGGATTTTGGGGAGACACCACTAAAAGTATGCTTCAGTGGGGCGATTACGAAAATCCTGTCTTCCGCGACTGGATACGAATGAAGATCGAATCAGCAGCTGATCATGTAAAAATGATAAAGGGTATAGTTGGCAACAAACCTTTAATGTCCTGCTGTTCCAGTACTGGTCCGATCTATTTGAATTCAATAGCACTTAACCTGGAAAAGCTGGCTTCGCACCTTGATCTTTTTATGCTTGAAAACGTTGGTACAAATATCAACTGCATCGATTGGGTAAGAATGGATGCAGAAGCACTGCAGCAAAAAGACATTGCGCAAAAGAGAGGAAATGCTCCTGCAATGGCATTAAGTTACACCATCTACGAAAAGGGGGGATATTTTGGATGGGGTCTCAGCCGTTTTTGGGGAGTTGCGAATTGGAGCAGCACACACAATCAAAGACTTGAAGAAGATCCAACAGATGCAATGGAAACCGAAGCGGTGATAAGTGCTTCCAATAACTGGGAATTAAAAAATAGCAACCTGAATTACATGGAGGGAAAGGATTTTGTAGAGGTCAGGTTGGTAAGTAGCAGTTATTGCAGGGATAACGGGTGGCATGGTGCCGACAAATTAGAACAATGGGATAAGGTTAAAGCATGGTCGGCCAACCTGCTCAAAAACAATATTGGCTATCGTTTCTTGCGTTCGATGGAGTTGTCGGATGCTGTTACCTTGTGCAAAGAGAATACCCCATTAATTTTAGATAGCCTGGGATGTGTTTCCGACAATCAGTATAATGCAATTAAGATCTTTCTTTCAAAAGGAGAAACGGTTTGGCTTGCACTACCTTTCGGTACCCACGATGAAAAGGGATTTAAGCGA
>JANYLE010000043.1 GCA_025363795.1 Mariniphaga sp.
AAACAATTTGCAGAATATTATTCAGTTTCATGGCCATACGGAATTTATTAACAGCGAGATAAAGGAGAAAAAAATTAATGCCGTTTCTTCTCCTCTATCTCGTCTGATGAATGAGCAAGCCGCAATAATTGGATTTGCAGCGCTAAAAAGGTGACTACTGTCCCCAGGTTTCAGGATTTTTTCTCCAGTTATTCAGGCTTTCTAGTTGCTCGTCAGTAATATCGCCAGAATCGTAGGCCAGCTTAAGCAAGAGATTGTAATTGCTCAAAGTAGTCAGCTCGATATTGGCCTCCTGAAAATTCTTTGCTGCAAGTGGAAAATTATAGGTGAAGATTGCCAACATACCGAGTACATCAGCACCGTAATTACGGACAGCTTCGGCTGCACTTAACGAACTACCTCCTGTTGAAATAAGATCTTCAATGATAACCACTTTTGTACCGGGTTGAATATCACCTTCGATGAGGTTTTCAAGACCGTGACCTTTTGGTTTAGACCGAACGTAAATAAAGGGAAGACGCAACACTTCTGCGACTAAAACACCATGTGCAATAGCGCCGGTTGCTACTCCGGCAATCGCTTCAGCATTAGGGTATTTTTGACGAACCAGATCTGCAAACTGATTGCAGATGAATGTTCTTGTTTCGGGATAAGAAAGTACTTTACGATTATCGCAATAAATCGGTGCTTTCCATCCTGATGCCCAAGTGAAAGGCGTATCAGGCTGTATTTTAATTGTATCGATAGCCAACAGGCGTTTTGTGACTTCTATTTGTGGATTTTCCATGATGTTTGCTACGTTGTATTTTATGCAAAAGTACGAAGTTTTTTGGCTTTGGGGTTAATCAATACATTGACAAAATTTAAAAAAACGTTAAATTGAGAAATGGGGCAATCAACTGGTTCTTTTGTCCAGGTTCCATTGCACATCCCTTGGCTTAATGCCCCATATTCTTATCGCTTTGCTCCGATGGGTTCAGGCTGATTGGGATTCCGTTGTTGTTTAAAACTATAGTCTCTGAACATTTTTATAAATAGTGGCTCGAATCCGTGAGAAGGGGAGGGCGCCTGGGAGAGTTGAAGTGTGCCATCTGGCGAAATAAGGTAAAATGCAGGAGTAATTGACGCATTATAGTTGATAATCAGTTGCTTTTGTTTCGCTCCATCAAGTAATTCCCAGGAGTAGCCCTTTGTTTTCCAAAGTTGAACTGCATTGTCAAAATTGTCGTCAACTGAAACGGATACGACGCTAAGTATTTTTCTCAACCTCTTTTCTATTGAAACAATTGAATCAAGCTCTGTCCTGCAATCAGTACTTTTACTGTTAAAAAAAGTAAGATAGACGAATTGCCCACGGAATTTATCGAGTGTGACCGCCTCTTTTTTCAGATTGATAAGTTTCAGAGTTGGTGCCTTCCCCCCAACAGATAAGGATGTCAACTTGCTTTTAATCTGGCGCGCAATCGGTTTGAGTACAGAGGATGTTGTGGTGGTCTGCGCCATTTCTATCGCTTTAATGACGCCTTCTTTTGTAAAACTCCCTGTGTAATATCCGTCATTTAATCCTTTTAGAACAACGAGTTCTGCAAATTCTTTTTGGTAACCCCGTTTTTCGAAAAAATTGACCAACTCCGCGTAATTCCCTGAATTGGTAATGGTTATGATTTTGCGATATTCAATGTTCTTTGATTGCTTGCTAAGGTAATCTGTAAATATTGTTTCAAATGCTCTTTGATAAATGGGATGGTGAAGCTGAACCGGTTTGGTCGAAAAGTATTTCCGGATAACAAATTCAGGTGTGCGTTGATTTACCGTATACTCCAGGTCTGCAAAATAATACGCCATTAACGTCTTGAAGTATTCGTTCTGATAGGCAGAATATTTTTTCTCTAATCGTTCAATAATCTCATTAACAACTTCTTTTGATCCTTTCTGAAAGATAGAAATTGTGTTTTTTACTGTTTCGAGGTTGAAGTCTGTTATAAAAGAGCGCACTGAAAAATTCAGATCACTGTTATTTGTTCCCGTCAGACCCAGCCAATAGGGTGCAGGTTTGAAATAGGAACTATGTGCTTCGTTGGAAGTTCGGAGCGAAAACGGGGGAAGGGTTACCGAATAGTTTTTACCGGGTTCAACAGCCATTGTTCCGCAATATTTTTCGAGATCGGCATAAATTTCAATTGTTTGACTAATGGGTAGCACTACCGAAAATGTTCCGTCAGGTGCTACTTTGGTTTTAGCTAACTCAAGTTTTTGATGGAGAACCGGATCTGGTATCGTATAAAAGGTAATCTCTTTGGAACTGTAGTCTAATGCTTTACCCGAAATGGTGGTTTTCTGGGCATTAAGTTGAAAAGAGATCAGTAAAAAAATGATCAATATATTAAAATGCTGCATATTAACGATATATAATTCTATTCCTCGTAAAACTCCGAAGGATCAAGACACGAAGGGAGGAAAAGACTTGCATCTCCTTTGTGCCGGAGGATATCTCTAACGATCGTTGAGGAGATTGCTGTGGTTTCAGG
>JANYLE010000051.1 GCA_025363795.1 Mariniphaga sp.
TCATTTGTCACAAACCAGTAATGATGGTTAGGTGCGGCAAAGATCCGGTGCGAAAGGGCAAAATGCCCCAGCTGCTTATTTAAATCGCTGTATTCTACAATTGAATCTTTTAGTTCATCGTAAGTGAATAATTTATCCCCGGTTGTAAAAACCATCCGGTCTTCAATTTTAAATGGATGGATGCCATGATCTTTCCCAAACGGGGAATTTTCACCATAGTAGACTGATTTGATAACTTCGTCCCTGTTATCCGAAAGCTTCAACCGGTAAATGCCCCGGTGCATGTGGCCTGCCCAGATATTGCCGTGGATATCCACTTCAATATATTGGATCAATTCGTTGAAGTTTTTAAGGCTTCGTGCCCAGCGGGGCTCACTCCCCGTAAAATCAATTGCGACAATATCAGAATAGGTCGACTGAAGTAAAAATCCCGGCATTTTGGAATCGGGAGTAATGGCGAATGCACCATTCACTTCCGATATTTTTTTCAACCCCTCCCCGTTGACCACAAACGTTCCGTTGTTATGCCCGACGAACAGTTTTCCATTAAAAATCCTGCAATTCCAAACCTGCCCTTGTGATTGTGGTACCAACACAAATTTTTCATCCGGATCATCCTTTTTTTTGTAATAAAGACCTTGATTCGTTCCCAGATAGAGTGTGTTGTTGAGGATTGCTGCGGTATATACAGCGCCTACATCTCTTACCTGATGAATGGTGTAGGACCTTTTGCCCCGAAAAGTAACGAAATCAATTCCACGGTCCAGTGCCTGCCAGATATTTTGGTTCCTGTCAATGGTTATGCCCAGAACCGTATTGTTTTGCAACCCATTTTGGGTATTCAATCGGAAAAGCATTTTACCTGTGCTATCGAAAGCGATGATCCCATCAAGTATTGTTCCAATGACCAGATTGCCGTTCGCGGATCGGGATGCCCGGTTCACCTTATTTTTGATGAAATAGTCGTTCCAGACAGGATTTAAAACTTTGAAAGTCAAACCATCATAAATATAGATGCCTTCCGAAGCCGTGCCGATGATCAATTTTTTATTTTCATCCCGAAAAAGGAACCTGATTTGTTTCTGATTGAAAAACGATCCGATAATGTAGGGCTTCAATTGGTCGTTTTCGATCGTGTATAAGCCATCAGATAGATCAACGACGATCTTGGATTCGATTAAGAACATTGAATTAGAGAACGATGGGAGTTTGATTGGAACCATCTTATCGTTTTCCCAGACCAAAATTTGTGTAAATGAATGGAAATAAACCTTATCCCCAACAGGGATAATACTCCAGAACTCAATATTGGGAATAAAATATTTTTCTGCAAGCGGGGTTAGTGAAACATAGGTGAGGACTCCGGATTTGTTCCGTTCCCAATAGCCCAGTTCCCGGTAACCACTGGTATAAATTCTGTTCTTCTTGTCAATTGCAACACATCTGATAATATTTCCGTTGGGGGACGGATAGAGTTTCCACGAAATTCCGTCAAATTCAAGCAGTCCTTTGTTGTTGGCAAAAAAGATATTCCCCTCATTATCCTCGGCAACCGACCAGTTTTGGTTGTCCGCATTGTAATCGGATTTTGAGAAATTTTTAACAACGGGATCTTCATACTCAATTGCTTTGACAACGTAAAGAGAAGAAAGCAACAAGAGAATAGCTAAAGTAGTGCCTTGCAATCTGCCGACACCAACAATCTTCAAAAATTGATAGAAAAAGGTCATTGCTCAAAAAATTAACTTTTATTTAATCTTCTATTCATCTTTTTAAGAGAAAAACCATTTACGAAATGGACGTTTACGAGCAATATTCTGCTATTTTTTTGCAATTTATATAAAAATCACCTCATTATAAAGGTTTTATGCGATGAATTTTGAATAAAATAATTGAGTTTATCTATTTTGTATATAATTGATTAGTAAATTATTAATCGATATATTCAGTAGGTGATGTATTAATGATGAGTTGGTGTTTTTGGATACTTCAGCATGATGTGTCAGAAGTGTAGCCGTTTTCTTTCATTCACCTTCATGACAATATAACTTCGCTTAAATCTTTATAAAATTTAACGTATGAGAAAACTAATCTTTCTGTTGTATCTCTTCTTATCAGTAAACTTCCTTTATGCCCAGCAGGGAATAAATATATCGGGAAAGGTGACTGATAACACAGGAGTTGGTTTACCAGGAGTGACAGTCCTTGTTAAAGGGACCTTTCGCGGAGTGGTAACCGATATGAATGGTGATTACACTATTCAGGCTTCCAATCAAGCTACGCTCGTCTTTAGTTTTGTCGGTTTCAAACCGCAGGAGGTTCAGGCCAACAACCGCACTTCGATTAATGTTAAAATGGAAGAAAATGTTGTTGGGGTCGGTGAGGTTTTAGTTGTGGGTTATGGTACACAGCGGAAAATCGATGTGACAGGTTCTGTCGCCCAACTAAAAGGGGAGGATATTACAAGGCAGGCCTCTGTCAATCCGGTCAGTTCTCTCCAGGGTAAAGTGGCAGGAGTGCAGATTACCAGTACTGGTAAGCCTGGTGCATCACCTGAAATCCGGATCCGCGGTGTTGGAACGATTTATGGAAATGCCAGTCCGTTATACGTTGTAGATGGAATCTGGTTTGATGATATCAATTTTTTAAACCCTTCCGACATTGAGAATATTAGTATTTTGAAAGATGCTTCTAGTGAAGCCATCTACGGAATCAGGGCTGCCAATGGGGTCGTTATTATTGAAACTAAAAAAGGGAAAGTTGGAAAAACTGTTGTGAATTATAATGGATCAGTCGGCTTTCAAAAAGTGACCAATCAGCTTAAGATGGCCAATGCCACTGAATATGCCACGATGATGAATGAACTATATGGAACTCAGCTTTTGGATCCTGCAAGTTATACAAAAGGTACCGACTGGTACCATCAGGTTCTCCGCGATGCGCTTGTAAATAATCATCAGTTATCGGTAAGCGGTGGTTCTGAAAAATCAACCTTTAATCTCTCCTTGAGTTACCTGGATCAGCAAGGTATTGTCGAGAAAAACGACTACAAAAGGTATACTGCAAGATTGCAAAATGATTTTACAATCTCAGAGGCCATCAAGGTTGGATATACAGTTACTGGTACAAACAGTGTGTCAAAAGATAACAACGGAGCAATTTTCCATCAGCTCTATGCTGCTTATCCGGTACTTCCTGTCTATTATGCCGATGGTACTTATGGCGATCCCGGAGATTTTCCATTGGGAGATGGCGCCAAATTCAATCCTCAGGCAACTGTTGACTTATTTAACCAAACTACCAAGATCAACAGAGTAACAGGTAATATGTATGCCGATTTTAAATTTGCGAAGAACTTTGTATTCCGTTCAAGTCTGGGTGGTGAATACAATGAGGGTAATATTGTGAATTACACGCCTGTTTATAACGGATCAGCTACTTTCAAAAATACCGTCAGCAAATTGAACGTTGAAGACAACCAAAACCGTAACTGGATTTTTGAGAATACATTAACCTACGACAACAAGTTTAAAGATCATTCTATTAAAGTATTATTGGGTCAGTCTGCTCAATCCTACGATTATACAAAAGTGATTAAATATGGTGAAAATGTTCCAGTTGCAACTGACGGTAAATATTACTTCGCTTTGGGTAATAATTACCGCGTCACAGATGTTGACATCAACAATACACAACTTCCTGCCTACCCGTTATCCACAAGGGTTGCCTCCTATTTCGGAAGAATAAACTACGCTTTTCAGGATAAATATCTGTTGAACGTATCAATCAGGGCTGATGGATCGTCGAAATTTTCACCAGCTGACCGTTGGGGCTACTTCCCATCTGTTGGTGGGGCTTGGGTTGTAAGCAATGAGTCATTTATGAAAAATCAGCAGTTTTTTTCCTCTTTGAAATTACGTGCGAGCTGGGGTAAAATAGGAAATGCCTCTGTTCCCGGCAATCTGGCAAATCAAAGAGTATCCACAGGTGATGCCTTAACTGCGGTCTGGAATAATTTGCCGGCAACCGGAGCAAGTATCAATACCATCGTCCCGCCAGTTATTGTATGGGAAAAGGGGGTAGGAACGGATGTCGGTCTTGAGGCTACAATCTTTAAAAACCGGTTGGTGCTGGATCTTGATTTTTACAACAAGAAGACTGAGAATGCCGTTTTTGCTATTCGGATCTTAGGTTCACTTGGAATGACAGGTAGTCAGTTGATCGGAAACCAGGCAGATTATCAGAATCGTGGGTATGAATTTGCGGCAAGCTGGAAAGAAAGTGTCAACAACGATCTATCCTATAGCATCAGTGCTAATCTGGGTATCAACGACAATAAGGTTTTGACGGTATCCACCGGAGCAAATCCAATCTATCAGGCCGTGGGAACAACGGGTTCGAACAACTTTAATACAAAAACAGTTGTTGGCAGACCAATTGGCGAATTCTTTGGCTATGTAGTTGATGGAATCTTTCAGACGGATGCAGAAGCTGCAGCTTCACCGCAGAAAGCATCTGCCAAAGCCGGCGATTTTAAATACCGCGATATCAGCGGCCCGAATGGCAAACCAGACGGTGCCATCAACGATTTTGACAAGACTGCGATTGGTAATCCAAACCCAAAATTCACTTACGGGATTAATACCAGTCTGACCTTTAAACAATTTGACCTGGCCATTGACTTTCAGGGTGTGGCAGGAGTTGATATTTATAATGCCAATATGGGGTTGAGATATGGTAGTGAAAACTTCACACAGGATTTTTATGACCATCGCTGGCACGGGAATGGTACTTCAACAACCTATCCATCAGTAAGAATCGGTGGTGGTCAGAATTATCTTGCCAACTCTTTCTATGTTGAAAATGGAAGTTATTTCAGGGTTAGAAATATACAATTGGGTTATACGCTTCCTAAATTTTTGACCGAGAAAATTGGAATGAGCAAACTTCGCTTATTTGCTGATGCTCAGAACCCATTCAATTTCTTTAGTTACAAGGGTTTCAGTCCCGAAATTGGAGGTGGTCCGACAAAAGCTGGTGTTGATGTCGATGTATATCCACTATCTGCTACTTACAGGGTTGGCGTAAATGTAACTTTCTGATAAATAAAAAATAAGATATTATGAAGCGAAATATGATTCTTTATCACAGGTATAAATTGAATGCACTCTTGTTACTTTCTGCATTCTTTATGCT
>JANYLE010000081.1 GCA_025363795.1 Mariniphaga sp.
CCCCTGTACAAATCAGATTCACCCCACTGATTCCCTTGGCTTTAAACTCCTCTAAATCACGCGTAATTCCTGCTTTATCCACCCTATTGAAAAGCCACCACCAGTACACCCGCGGTTTGGCATAATCAGGCGGGGAAATAAATGAATTTCTTAATGAATCCAGATCTTGTCCAATGACTGGAAAATAGTTCAGAATAATTACGATAAAAAGAATAGCTAATCTTAATTTACTGGAGATCATAGCGTTTTTATTTCGAGTTTGCTGTAACCCAATAGGATGACGTCTATAGATGAATGGTTCGAAATACTGATCTGGCCTTTTGCCGATGAGTTGGTGTAAAGAATATACATCAACTTCAAACGCAGCGGATTCTTCGTCATAATTGGGTTTTAATTTTTTTTAAAAATAATTCTTTTAAACCTGACAATTGCGTTTTTTATATACCTGTTGGTCATATCTTAAAGTGTACTTGATTCCTACCATGGTTACAGCGATTGGCGAAGCTACTTCCAATATTATCCAAATAGTCGATTGTTCTGATTGGTAACTGTCTATTTTATGTTTGATTAAATCTTTGCTTCGACCCGGTTTTTGTCCATTTTAGCTTCAAAACAGGTTTAGTGATCCTATATCGTTCGTATATGCTTCCCTTAGGACACTAATTTCAACATTAAACTACTTTTCGTAATGCTGTTTATTTGGTTTTGCTGCAAAAAAAGACCCCTTTCAAATCTGAAAGGGGTCGTAGCTGAAAACCAACTATCCGGATTGGATCTTCAGTTCTATTTATTTCTATCTTTTAATCCCAGGTTGTAATATTTCCGGGAAGATCTATCGCTCTTATCACAATTTTATCACCGGTAGGCGATTCATTCTTCACCGTTGCGGTAAATAACCAGTCAAGACCATTTGCCTGTTTGATTGCTTCACCTGCTTCAATGAGTGACCCGTCTTCACTCGTAATCGTCACATCCACCATCTTAACCATAAAATCATCGGTAGCACGGATGCGGATTGTATTGCCCGGATCACCAACATACTTAGTGACATCAACCTCCTTGATTTCGGGAGCGTTCATAAAATCGGCCAATGCAACCTTATAAACGGAACCGCCTTCGGGTACTGACGTTTCGTACATGGCTTTCAATTCTGGTGTTACCGTAACGGTTTTCCCATAAATCGCAGCTTCCTGGAAAAGTTCGCGCTGTTTCTGCTGCTTCTCAGTAGGTTCGTTTCGCGATTTGTGGGGAGGAGCGGCAACGATGGTTCTTCCGTTTACCAATTTAAATACAAAAAGATCGCCTACCTGGCCTCTCAGGCCATGTGTTACATAATTGTTTTCTGTTGATGCCATAATCTTATTTTTTAATGACATGATTAATTTGATATTACTGTTATCAAAAAAAACAAAACATCACTTAAAAACATTTGATATATGTCAAAAAACGCTGCTCTACTGAAAATTATTATCCTTCCTGATGCGGCTCAGCGTTTCGATCGAGATATTGAGGTAATTCGCTGTATGTGTGATCGATAATTGTTGCAGTAATATTTGAGGCCAAAGGAGTAAATTTTTGTATCGTTCGCGGGCAGTAGAAAATGCCATTTGATAAAATCGGTCAGAAAGCCAATAAGCCTTGAACTCGAAGGCAAGTTTCTCAATTTCCGCGAGCATCGGGTACGCCCGCTTCAATTTTTCGAGGTTTGCCCAACTCATTGAATAGCCCGTGGCATTGGTTTCGAACTGGATGTTCACTTTCGACATTGTATTGATCCTGAATCTTCGGTTAGTAATGAATTCGCCGGGGAAGAAGAAGCAGGCGATTGGTTCATAACCTTTTTTGTTGACAAATTGCCGGGCAATGCCAGTTTCGAGCAGCGTAATCTCCCAGCAGGGCGCTCCTTCGCGCAGTAAGTAGTCGCCTTTGGAATACTGAACCGGATGAAGTGCGCTGAATATCGTTTCACCGGCATCATTTTCGACGGTACGCATCAAATCGATGATCTGGTCGATCCCCGGCACCAAATAGCTGCCAGTGGAATGCAGCATGTTCTTGTTCTTTTCAATAATCTCGGCTATCATAGCTGGTTATATGTTGGTTTGGTAAAGAGATTTACGCAAAAGAACATTTGTATGTTACAAATAATTATGGCTATTTATGAAGTTTTTTGCCGAGCCGATATAATTAGATATTGTTGAAAAGGAGTATCATCACGAAATAGCTGATTCGGGGTTAAGATGAAGACATAAAATTCCCTTTACAAGCAATAAAGAAACTCGCAAAAATTATTTTGTGACTTGAAATGGAGTTTTTAATTTTTTGGATATGATAATTAACCAGGTTATTTTGTCTTTATGTCGTAAGCCATTAAAGCATTGGTGTGTCTGATGTAAAGAACTCCGTTGTGAATTACCGGATGTGCCCAGAATGGCCCGGAATTCCCTTGTTTTATCTGAAAGCTACTAACCAGATCAAATTTTTCAGGATTAGCCTTAAGCAGACCAACATTTCCTCTTTTTTCGTCGTAAATATAAAGCAATCCTTCAGCTGAAATGATTGAACCTTTGCAATTCCAGTGTTCTTCCCATTTTTTTGCTCCTGTATTCCAGTCGATACAGCACCAGTTTCCATCAGCATTATTCAGCCAATTTGAGCCATAGATATAACCATCCACCTTTACTACTCCACCGTGATGAACGTCCAATACTTTATCTGTCCAGGCTACGGTTGCACTTTTACCATCGTCACCCATTTTTATCATTATTCCACCAACATCATACCCGCCTGTAACATAAATCATCCCGTTATTATACAACGGCGTTACGCACAGGATAAGATCCCAGTTAAATCCTGCAGGTTTCTCAATTGGAATCTTCCAAAGGATTTCTCCGTTTGAAACATCCACAGCAAAAATATTATCCATCGATATATTTACAAGTATCTTTTTCCCGGCATAAGTGATCAGGATGGGGGAGACATAGGCAGGTTTGTTGTTGAGGCTGGCTGATTTCCACAGGACTTCTCCGGTTGTTTTCTTTAAAGCCAATGTCATTGTTTCAGGACCTCCGGGGGTGAAATAGAGTTTCTCACCATCGATCAGGAGCGATTCGGCAATGCCCCACATTCCATAGGTACCTTTATTTGATTCGCTGGCTTTATATTCCCAGATAATCTTTCCGGTCATTCCGTCAATGCAGGCAAGATCGCCATACCCGCTGGTCGTGTATACCTTATCGCCTTCAACAGTTGGGGTTGCACGGCTTTCGGGGTACGATTGATTCCAGGCACGGCCCATAACAGTTTGCCAAAGCAATTTACCACTCATATCGAGCGCATACAAAATATCGTCAGCATCTTTAGTCCCGGTAGTATAAATCATATTTTCACCAAAAGAAACAGAAGAATTGCCTTTTGTAAGTTCAAGGTTCGACCATAAGAGGGCGGGACCTTCTGCAGGCCAAGATTTTAACAGCCCTGTTTCGGATGAAACCCCGGTTCTGTTTTCTTCACGCCATCCACTGATTTGTGCATCACAAACCTTCGACAAAATTAAGACTGCCAGAAATACTAAACTGATGACCTTCATTGGAATTATTTTACGTTTTTAATTTTACTATTTTATATTGTTATACTCTTCATCGGTGACAGGTTGAAGCCAAACGACACTGCCTTTGTCGGTATTGGGACTAATGGCTATGTGTGTAAGCCCATTGTTGTGTGCGGCCCCGTGCCAGTGCTCAGTGTCAGGGGGGATTTTTACGACATCCCCTTTGTGCAATTGTTGAGCGGGCTTGCCTTTTTCCTGGTAATAGCCCGTACCCTCTGTAACAAGCAGGATTTGCCCGCCCGGGTGTTTGTGCCAGTTTGTTCTTGCACCCGGCTCAAAAGTTACATTGCCAATAGAGGTAGTATATATACTGTCATTGCTGACAAGCATTTGAAGCCATGCTGTACCTGTAAAGTTGTTGTTGGTAATCTGGTCTCCTTTGGGAAAAGCGAGTTCTGTTTTATGTATCATAGCTTTTTCGGATTGCTTATTAGTACAAGCAAAAATTATAATCGTTAAAAATAGCGTGCTGATTTTTATTATCGTCTTCATCCTGTTGAAGGTTTTGAATTTATTTATTGCCGGTTTTTCAGTACCATATTTAAAACGTCCTGTGCATCTTTGGCTTCTTCTTCACCTACAGTTAATTTTATAATGGTTACGAAGTGCCCTAACTTTTCAGGTGTTAAGCCTACATTCAGGCAGATATCCAAGTGCGATTTTAACATCGGTTCTGCACCTCCAATACTACTGATTACGGATATCGTCACCAGTTCTCTTTCGGAGTAGGTCAATACATCGCGTTCAAACAGATCGGCGAACAGGTGTTCTTTGAGAAATACATCTATCACGGGAGCAAATGCGGAATAACCTGTTTTTGGTACGTCTTGTGGTGCTTGTGTAAGTTTTTCGATCATCTCTTTGCCCCGCTCGTATTTGCTTCGGTTCTCCTGAATGGGAGATGCTTCTGCGCCCAATACATCAGTAATACCTTTGGCTTTGCGTTCATTCAATACTTCCATAAAGGTTTGCAACCCGCGAATACTTCTCGGAAATCCGCAATAGGCATACAAATGAACAAGGACTTCCTTAATTTCGTTCACCGTTAGTCCTGCATCAAGACCAGTATTTAGCTCAGTTTTTAAATTTGATAAATCGCCCTTTGCCGTTAATGCCGCAATGGAAATGATGCTTTGTTCTCTGGGGCTTAATACCTGATTTGTATCCATGTTATTTTGCGCATTTAAGATATATGAAAAACAACTTATTGCCATTGTCAACACGATGAGTGTTTTGAATTTTATTTTTTCCATCGTCGGTAAAATTTGTAAATGAATAACTTCTCAATGCAATTGCTCCCTTAGAAAATTCATCACTTTATTTCTTACTTCATCAGTGTCAAACATCTCTCCAAAATGCGGTGCATCCTTTACAATGACAAGTTCATTCTGAACACCTACTACATTCAACCACGAACTCAATAACTGCGATTGTTTCGTGGAAACCAGTTGATCTTTTTCACCGTGAATGATCAAAAATGGTGGATCATTTTTATCTACATAGGTAACCGGGCTGGCAGCTTTGGCTAAATCTGGACGTGCAAGCGGGGCTGCACCTAATAATAGTGCTTCAGGAGATTTCGCGTCATTGCTTCCGGGAAATAAAATCAATTCAGCCGGGCCATAAAAGTCTACAACAGCTTTGAAGCTAAATAATTTGCTTGTCCCAGGCATAAAAAAAGCCGCTATATCATTGTTTTTAGATAAACCCAACATTGAAGCCAGATGTCCGCCTGCGGAAAAACCCATAATCGCAAAGCGATTTTTGTCAAAGCCATATTGATCGGCATTGTCGTAGAGATAGGAGATGGCGCGATTGCAATCCTGCATCTGAGCAGGGAAAACAGCTTGTGTGCTGAACCGATAGTCGATAGAAGCCAGTGCATAACCGCTGCTGACTATTTCTGCCACGGTTTTTTTCATGTAACCAATGTCGGCATATTTATCATTGCTTAACCAGCCACCACCATGGACGAGAATCACCAACGGCATTTTCCCCTTTACATTACCGGGTAAATAAATATCCAGTAAATGTTTATGGATGGTGTCGTTGTTGTAACGTATGTTGCCGTGCAGGATGGTACCTTTTGGAAAAGCGTCGATCACAGGATTGGTTTGAGAAAAACCATTCGTTGTAACCAATAAAAAGAGAAAGAAGATTTGAATTCTAAAGTGTCTCATGGTGAATCTTTTTTTAATATTATCAGTCAGTTTCATAACAATTTCGGTCATGCAATTTAGCACTTTGCAAAGGATATTTTTCTTGCAATATTAAAAATCACTGTATGTTTAACTACACTTTAAATTTATGAAACAACAGGAACCTTGAAATGCGAAAACTTTACTTTTCCCGAACAAGATTCCTGTTTTTGTATAATTACACCTGCGATTCGCAATTTTTCATGGTTCCATGTTACAAATTAAATACCATTTAATTGTAATTTATCCCCCATCTTCACTACCTTTTCAAT
>JANYLE010000094.1 GCA_025363795.1 Mariniphaga sp.
CGCTTGTGATTTGTGCATTAAGGAAAACTTCCCATATTTCGCACCTGAATCTTTCGGGTGCCCTGAAATTGATTGAAAAGATTGCTCCTCGTAAAGCTTACCTCACCCATATGAGTCATGAAATGGGCAAACATCAGGATCTGCTTGCACTATTACCCGCTAATGTTGAACCTGGCTACGATGGATTAATATTGGATATCTAAAAACCATTACCCTCAGTGATCTGAAATTCAGCCCTCTGAGAATAATGGTTTTCCAATGTAAAATTGAATTTAGCGTTAAAAGTTAATTTTTATCCACAATATTTTGTGTATCAATAGCGATCATCAACTCTTCGTTGGTTGGCACGACCATCACTTTCACTTTTGAACCTTCTTTACTGATGATTCGTTCTTCGCCCCTTAACCCATCATTGATATTAGGATCGACTGCGATACCCAGAAATTCAAGATCTTCGCATACCCCAGCACGTGTTCTGCCTGAATTTTCACCAATACCTCCGGTGAATACCAGTATATCTACGCCACCCATTGCGGCAGCATATGCCCCAATATATTTTTTAATCCTGTAATTGAACATTTCAATTGCCAACTTACAACGTTCATCACCCTTATCAGCCGCAGCATTGATTTCGCGTGAATCTGATGAAATACCTGTGATACCCAATAAACCACTGTGTTTGTTGAAAAGTACAGAGGCTGAATTGGTGCCTATCTTTTCTTTATCCATAATATAGGTGACAGCGCCCATATCAATATCGCCAGATCGTGTGCCCATAATTAAACCTTCTACCGGAGTAAAACCCATGGATGTGTCAATCGACTCACCATATTTTACAGCGCAAGCTGATGCTCCGTTACCAAGATGGCAGGTGATCACTTTAACTGTTTTCGGGTCAACCCCTAAAATTTCACAGGCTCTGTTGGAAACATACCTGTGACTTGTTCCATGAAAACCGTACCTGCGTATGCCGTATTTCTTATAAAGGGCATATGGAATGGCATACATAAACGCATGTTGTGGCATTGTGTGATGGAATGCTGTATCGAATACTGCCACCTGTGGAATATTGGGAATAATCGATTTGACAGCATAGATCCCCTTTAAGTTCGGTGGATTATGCAGCGGAGCAAGTTCTATGAACTTTTCGAGCACCTGAATGACTTCGTCGGTGATTAAAACACTTTCACTGAATTCTTCACCCCCGTGAACAACACGGTGACCAACGGCATTAATCTCGTCCAGAGATCCGACGCACCCGTGCTTTACACTCGACAATACCCCAAGGATGTATTCGATCCCAATCTTATGGTCAAGAATTTCACCTTCGAAAAGCACTTTTTGTCCTGATTCTTTTTCGTGCTTCAAAAACGATCCTTTCATTCCAATCTTTTCAACAATCCCTTTGGCAAGGATGCGGCTGTCGCTTAGTGAATAAAACTGGTATTTTATTGATGAGCTTCCGCAGTTGATGACTAATATTTTCATATTTGAATAATTTGTTTTTTTATGGCCATTTCGAACAGCCAAGATTTGATGCTCATCTTTACAAGGTGAATTTCTGCTCATGGCTGTTTGTACGAATAATAGTTATTTTAATTTAATATCCGGCTTATAGAATATTACATGAAGTAACCAACCAGATTAAACTTTATCTGTTGATAATGGACCTGTTCCAATGATTTTGCCATTCTGATCGTACTTATAGAAACCGCAGCAGGTATGTATTCCAAACCTTTTTGCCCTTACCAATTTTTTGATCACAGGTGAGGCCATATACATTGGATCGCCGAATTCAGAATAAAGATTCTCCATCCAACGGTTGATTTTGTCAACACCCAGAACATCCGCCAATTCGAAAGGACCAAAACGCATTCCGAAACCAACTTTCCAAACGGAGTCGATATCAGCCATGGAGCCAACTCCTTCGAGCAGCACTTCACATGCTTCATTTAATAGGGCAGTATACAACCGGATGGAGATTAAACCGGCCGATTCTTCAACCGGAATGGCTTGCCGATTGACCATTTTTACAAATTTCAGTACTTTGCTATATACCTCTTCGGATGTGTATAAACCTTTGACTACTTCGCAGATCTTGGCTTCGGGCGATTGTACAAAGAAATGGAGACTGACGCAACGGTCGCGGTATTTTAGTTCGGAAGAGAGTTCTGTAATAATAATAGTGGTAGAATTGGTGGCGATAATACATTCGGGACAAACCACCTCTTCTATTTTTTTAAATACCTCTTTGCGTTCCGTAATTTTCCGGTCGCTCGATTCAGCCCTGATCGCTTCAATAACAAAATCGCAATCAGTCAAAACCTTATAATCAAGACTTCCCTTTATTCTTGAGAGAATCAACTTCTTTTCTCCCTGGGTCATCCCCCAATTTTCGATCCTGCGATCCAAAACAATGCTCAATCTGTTGTAGGCATTTTGGATCCGTTCTTCGGACAACTCAACAAATACCACTTCCATACCATTTGCACTCGCTATCCGGGCAATGTTTTGTCCGTCCTTACCGCATCCTACAATTCCGATTTTTGAAAAGAGCGTCTTTTGTTGCTGCTTTTTACTTAAACCAAAATCCTCTATGGGTTCAATAATCATGTCTTCCATTTCAGAAAATTCTTATGTTTTTTATTCAGTTTTATATCTTATCGTTGTTACATCAATCAGCTATTCGCTTAATTGTGTCCTTACAATGAAATTTATTTATCCTGCCTGATTAGCGGTAATGGCCACCATATTAACAATGTCACTCACCGAACAACCTCTTGATAGGTCGTTGATAGGAGCAGCCATCCCCTGAAGAACCGGACCGATTGCTTCAGCGCCAGCAAGCCGCTGCACTAATTTATAACCGATATTAGCTGCCTCAAGTCCCGGGAATACGAGTATATTGGCTTTACCGGCAACCTTACTTCCCGGTGCTTTCAATTGTCCAACCTCTTCATTCAGCGCTGCATCAAGTTGCATTTCGCCATCAATCATCAACTCGGGAGCCATTTCCTGCGCAATGCGGGTGGCATTAGCCATTTTGTCAACCAGTGGATTCTTGGCACTTCCTTTGGTTGAGAAAGAGAGCATCGCAATTCGCGGTTCAATATTGGCAATCGCTTTGGCGGTTTTCGCTGTGGTTACTGCAATTTCGGCCAACTGTTTTTCATCGGGATCTGGCATTACAGCACAATCCGCAAATACCAGTATTCCGTTATCTCCGATTGATTTATCTTTAAATAACATGAAAAATACGCCTGAAACCACACTTACACCCGGAAGTGTTTTAACAAATTGGAGTGCAGGACGAAGGACATCACCGGTAGCGTTGATCGCACCGGCAATTTCACCGTCAGCATCACCTGCTTTAATCATCATGGGACCAAAAACCAATGGGTTATTTAATGATTTAAGCGCATCTTCGATGGTTAATCCTTTGCTTTTTCTGATCTCTACCATCATTTCAGCATAATGCTGCCTTTTATCACTGGTGGATGGATCAATGATTTCTGCTCCTGAGATATTTATTCCTTCTGCTTTTGTCAATTCCGCAATTTCAGCAGGACTTCCAAGCAGGGTAATTCTGGCAAGTTTTTCTTTGATGATGATCTCGGCAGCTTTAAGGGTTCTTAGTTCAGTGCCCTCTGCCAAAACAATTCTGTTTTGAAGCTTACGTGCTTTTTCTTTTATCTGGTCAAGTAATTCCATTATCTATGTTTTAAAACTTTCGAACTTGTATATCAAAAAGTACGCAAAATTACTGAAATTGAAAGAGTCGTCCTATAAAAGCTTACTTTTTTATCCTTTAAATTTAGATTCTGTTGGTCGTCATCTGCCATCTTTTGGGAATTTTCGGTTGATCGCGTTTAAAGAACATTGCTGAGTATCCATTTGGCAGGGCAAATGATCTGGTTTTTTGGTCGATATTCACTTTATTTTAACAAAACATTCAAAATATCATCTCAAAAAGGGGTGAAATCGCCGCTTTTTTATGATATTTGTCACTGAGAAAATATCCAATCCAAAATCATTTTGATATGTATAAAATTCAGACGCTTAACAAGATCGACCAGGAAGGTCTTCAGGTTTTTCCTTCAACTACCTACGAAATTGCCAACGAAATGGCTGATCCGGATGCTATTGTTCTGCGAAGTTTTAGTATGCACGACATGGAGTTGCCCCAATCTGTTAAGGCGATTGCCAGGGCAGGTGCCGGTGTAAACAATATTCCTATTGCGAAATGTACCGAAAAGGGGATCGTTGTCTTTAATACACCTGGCGCAAATGCGAATGGTGTAAAAGAGCTTGTCATTGCCAGTCTGTTATTGGCCTCGCGTGACGTAATTGGGGGTGTTCAATGGGCCAAAAGTATTGCCGGAGAGGGAGAAAAAGTTCCCGTTCTTGTAGAAAAAGGTAAATCATGCTATGCCGGAAGTGAAATAAAAGGGAAGACACTTGCGATAATGGGTCTTGGAGCCATCGGCGTACTGGTCGCTAATGCTGCACAATCACTCGGGATGAAGGTTATTGGGTACGATCCTTATATTACTGTCGATCATGCCTGGAACCTGCATCACGACATTATTCGTGCCAGCAGTATTGAATCAATCTTGGCTAAGGCTGATTTTATTACGCTGCATATGCCTTTGTTGGCTGAGACTACCGGATTTGTCAATGCGGAGACGATTAAACTGATGAAAGCAGGGGTGAAAATCCTAAACTTTGCCCGAGGTGAACTGGTCGTGGATGCTGACATTAAAGCTGCCATCGAAGCCAAAAAAGTTGGTGCCTATTTTACAGACTTCCCCAATGCTGACCTTCTTAAAATGGATAAAGTAGTTGCCATTCCTCACCTGGGCGCTTCGACGAGTGAATCAGAAGTGAACTGCGCGATCATGGCTGCCGAACAAGTACGCAATTTCTTCGAAAACGGAAATATCCGAAATTCGGTTAATTTCCCGGCTGCTGAAATGGAGCGCAATAACGGAGCACGTCTTATGATCACCAATAAAAACATCCCCAATATTATCAGCCAGATTACAACAATTCTTGCCCAGGCCGGGATTAATATTGACAATATGCTGAATAAGAATAAAGGAGATATTGCCTACAATATTATCGACACCAACAATGCAAGCCTTTCTGATGATATCGTTGCCAAGATGAAAGCGATTGATGGCGTATTCATGGTAAGAACTTTACCGGCTAAATAGTCGTGATGATCGTTTCTGAAAATCGTTTGACAGCTATATTCAGACTGTCAGCGATTTTTTTGTGATTTATGATATTGATTAGATAACTATATTCAGATTTTTCAATTATTACCAAACAACGTTAAGATGAGTAATTCAGTAACAAACAGAGCGGCTGACAACATCCGCATTCTCTCTGCTGCAATGGTTGAGAAGGCAAATTCCGGACATCCGGGAGGAGCAATGGGCGGAGCCGATTTCATAAATATCCTGTTTACAGAGTTTTTAAAGTATGATCCCAGCGAGATGACCTGGCCATTCCGTGACCGGTTCTTCCTCGATCCGGGACACATGTCGCCAATGCTCTATTCTGTACTTACATTAGCTGGAAACTATTCACTTGAAGATCTTAAGGGCTTTCGCCAATGGGGATCGGTAACACCTGGTCACCCTGAAGTTGATCCCGAGCGTGGTGTTGAGAATACCTCCGGTCCGCTGGGACAGGGTCATACAATGGCTGTTGGAGCCGCTATCGCTGAACGGTTTTTAGTTGCCCGTTTTGGTGAATGGATGGCCCATAAAACTTTCACCTTTATTTCTGACGGTGGCGTTCAGGAGGAGATTTCACAGGGCGCAGGTCGTCTTGCCGGTTATCTCGGACTGAACAACCTGATCATGTTTTACGATTCGAACGATATCCAACTTTCAACCGAAACAAACGCGGTTACGGCTGAAGATACTGAGATGAAATATAAAGCCTGGGGCTGGAATGTTCAGAAGATTAATGGAAACGATGCTGATGCTATTCGCGGTGCCATTAAAGCGGCCCTGAATGAAAAAAGCAGACCATCATTGATCATCGGCAAAACAACGATGGGTAAGGGTGCTGTTAAAGAGGACGGTTCCGGTTTTGAACGTCAGTGTTCGACTCATGGACAACCATTGACTCATGCAGGCGCCTCATTCAAAAAAACCATCGCTAATTTGGGAGGTAATCCTGAAAATCCTTTTGAGATATTCCCTGAAGTAGCTGAACTATATGCCAATCGTCGTGAGGAGCTGAAAGCTTGGGCAAATCAAAAGAATGATGAAGAGGATGCATGGGCAGCTGCAAATCCTGACCTTGCTGACAAACTCGACCAATTTCTTTCGGGAGATGCCCCGGAATTTGACTACGATAAAATCGTTCAGAAGGCAGGTGCCGCAACGAGGAATGCCTCCGCGACTGTCCTCACTGCTTTTGCAAAAGGAGTTGACAATATGATTGTTGCTTCGGCTGACCTTTCCAACTCTGACAAGACAGACGGATTTCTGAACAATACCCACGCGTTTAAAAACGGTGATTTCACGGGTGCATTTCTTCAGGCCGGTGTCTGCGAATTGACGATGGCATCAGTGATGAATGGTATTGCACTTCACGGAGGAATCATCGCCGCCTGCGGTACTTTCTTTGTATTCTCCGACTATATGAAACCAGCCGTACGTATGGCCGCGTTAATGGAACTGCCCGTAAAATATATTTGGACACACGATGCTTTCCGCGTCGGCGAAGACGGACCAACCCACCAGCCTGTTGAACAGGAAGCGCAGATCCGCCTGATGGAACAACTTAAAAATCATCATGGCGAAAACTCCGTTTTGGTATTGCGTCCTGCTGATGCACAGGAGACCACAGTGGCGTGGCAGCTTGCCATGGAGAATACGAGTACGCCAACTGCGTTAATCCTCTCAAGACAAAACATTAAAGATCTTCCTGCAAAGACGAGCCGTTACGAAGAGGCCAAACAGGCTGCCAAGGGTGCTTATACCGTCGAAGCGTGCGAAAATCCTGCTGTGATTCTGGTGGCTTCAGGCTCTGAAGTTGCTTCTCTCATCGAAGGTGCTGCATTGCTTCGTGAGCGCGACGGCCTTGGTGTTCGTGTTGTATCTGCCCCTTCGGAAGGTCTTTTCCGCGAGCAGGACAAAGCTTACCAGGAAAGCGTTTTACCACATAACGTTCCAAAATTTGGACTGACAGCCGGTTTACCGGTCACAGTGCGCGGACTTGTCGGCGACTCAGGTGCAATATGGGGTTTAAGCTCATTTGGCTTCTCTGCACCGTATGAGGTACTGGATAAGCAGCTGGGCTTTACTGCCGAGAACATCTACAAACAGGTTAAAGCATTATTGGCTTAATCAGGTTGAATTGCATAAAATAAGAAACGGGCGCCAATTGGTGCCCGTTTTGCTTTATATCCCATCTTTTGAGGGCGGTGTCGGTTTTTCTGTTTTGCGACGGGCAAGAAGATCGGCATAATATTTACGGCCCGAATTCAGCAGCAAAAGCGCTGAGATAAAAAGCGGTGTTTTGATCGCTTTGCTCATGACCAATATATAAGCCGTGAATTCGTTGTAAACAGTGAGTATCGCGGAGCGCATGGCACGCATATCGTAGGTCTCGGTCAACGCTTCGGTCACCATCCGGCCGCTGAACAGCGTTTTAAATTGCTCATTGGACGTCTTCATACGTGTGACATAACGCCCCATATTCAGAAACGTAATCATATCGGCATAATATGCGCCCTCGAGTTCACTTACAAGTTTATCAATCACAATCGACTCTGCCTCATAGTTTAGTTTGCCCGGATTTTTAAAATTTTTGTATAAAATTCCGAGAATCCTGCTTGCATCAACCTCTGCCGGATCGTCCGACAAGTGATAAAGTTTCAATGCCGCCGAAAATGCAGCGATCGCTTTATCGCGCGCTTTGTCGGCACGGCTGATCTTTTCGGTCTCATCGTTTTTTCGAACCTGTGCAAGTCCTTTCTCATATGAAATCAACCGGACATTGATTTGTTGAAGGTAGGCATTGTAAGGTTGGTCGGTTAAAAAGGCAGGATCGATTGTCCTGAGATCGCTGAGGTGGCGATGCATCAGCTGACCAAATTCCATCGCGGTCAGGAACGATGCTTTTAGTGGTTCAAGCTCCTTATTCATCTTTTAAAATGATTTAAAGATTAAGCATGCCTAAAGTTAGCAGTTTGTTTTGACATTATTAGGAATCTGAAATGGAAAAATCAAAAAAAATAGGGTTCGTCTAACCCATTGGCTGAGTTAAATCCAAATAATTGAAATCATCTAACCTATTAGACAAGTTAAATCTCAAAAATCAAGAGTCGTCTAACCCCTTAGACGAGTTAAAAATTAAAAATTCAGATCATCTAACCCCTTAGATTGGTTGAAATAATAAGATTTGAATCGTCTAACCCATTAGATTAGTTAAATCCATATGATTTAAATTGTCTAATCCCTTGGACGGGATGATTCCATTAGATTTGAATCGTCCAACCACTTAGACTGGATGAATCCAAAAATATTCAGGTCATTTTACTCCCTGGATGGGATGAATCAAATCTGTTGAAGGGAAAATATCGAAATGAAAAGGGGAATACGAAAGGATTTGGATCAGTTGGGTTTGGATTCGATCAAAATAATTTTGGTTAAGCCAATCTGCATTACTCATTTCCTCCGCTGGCTTCAGCCGGCGGCAATTTATTTTGATTTGTGCAATGAATTGCCTCCTGCTTTACTGGAGGAGAAGAATGATCCAAACAAAGATCGGCTTTAGTCTAAATTTTGGGCATTTATTGATTCAACTTTTCCTCAATCCGTTGTTTTACGAGGTCATTCAGTTCATCAGGATTCAACCCTTCGGGACTGATCGCGGGAAGAAATTCAACGGTGATCTTTGTCCGCTTCACCCTCATTTTATCCGTTTTATCACCATAAAAGGCTCCCGATATCGCAATTGGTACGACAGGAATCGCTAACTCGGTGCTTAAAATGGCATATGTCTTTTTAAATGAACCGACGCCACCCGTTTCCGTACGGGTTCCTTCGGGGAAGATGAGGATTTTTTTACCCAGCTTGACTACTTCTGCCATTTTATGAATCGACGCTTTCAAATCCTTCGCAAGATCCATGATGATGATATTTGTCCGGTGAGCCAGGTATTTACGGATTGCCCCTTTTACATGGTCCTTTTTTGCATAGGAATAAGTTTCTTTCAATGTCTTTTCATCGAGGTAGGCAAGCACCAGAAAAGCGTCCAGTTTGCTCTGGTGGTTTGGGGTGAAAAAACAAGCTCCTTCAGGGATGTTTTCCAAGCCTTTAACTTCGGTTTTAATAAAGATATTTGCAATTGAACGAACCGAATGAACAATCAGGCCAAGTAAAAATGAATACCTGGGAAGATCAACCTCTGTATCCTCTTTCAGATCGCCTGTCCAGGTCGTATCTTCCTGTTTGTGGAAGAGTTTATGCTTGCGGATGTACTCCGAAATCGTTTTAATCGAAGGGAACTTCAGCAACTGCTCTTCACCGATTTTAACGCCGAATGTTTTGTCGATGTAATCGATCAGGCTCAGTTTCCCCAGCGAATCGAGGGCAATATCAAAGATCAGGTGGTCTTCGGGTGAAACATCCATGTCAACCTGCGATTCGATAAACGATTTTACCGCGCGGTATTCGGCGGTATCGGGATCTTTCGATTTAGGTTTCTCACTCTCGGTCTGATTGATCAAATCCTCAAGTTTGAACCGCTGAAGCTTCGACAGCCGGGTCCGGGGCAGCTCGGAATGAACCAGCGTAAACTGCATAATCCGCTTGTAGGAGCTCATCTCTGCATTGAACGGTGACAGCACCGATTCCCTAAAATATTGCGAGACGTCGTCAATATTATTGTCTTCCAGAAATTTGTAGTCAGGCAGAATAACCGCATGAAGCATCTCTTTATGCATAAATACACCCACCTCTTTAATGGCCGGAGAAGAGCCTTCAAGTTTCATCTCCACCTCTACGGGATTTATATTTTTCCCGTTAGGCAAAACAATAATCTCTTTTTTCCTTCCCGTGATGTACAAATATCCCCCTTTTTCGATCCGGCCAAGATCGCCCGTGTAGAGCCAGCCGTCTTTGATCACTTCCGCGGTCTCTTCGGGACGGTTGTAATACCCTTTCATGAGGCTTGGTCCTTTGGCAACGATCTCTCCATCCCTGATTTCAACAGTCAGACCGGGTAAAGCTTGTCCGGTAGAACCAATTTTGACCTTTCCGGGTCGGGGAAAAGTGATCATGGGGGCTGCTTCTGTCATCCCGAATCCTTCGAGAATATCGAAGCCGATCGCGTAGAAGAACGTGCCAACCTCCTTGTTCAGTGCTGCTCCGCCCGCAATCAAATAGAGTAAATGACCACCTAATCCCTGGTGTATTTTTTTGAATAATAGCTTTCCCAGCTTCCTGCTTTTGGTGCGGTAAACAAGTCCCAAAAATGCTTTGGCGATTACGCTTGAATTGATTTTGGCCATGAGCCCGCGGTACATTAATTCGTACAGTCTGGGAACACCAATCATTACAGTAACCTGATTGTCTGCCAAGGTTTTCATGAGATCGGGTGTCTGCATCGAAGGGGAGACGACCAACGTTCCACCCGCATACAACGGAACCATCAGCGATCCGACGAGCGGAAAAACATGGTGCAAGGGGAGGAGGATCAAAACCTGGCTTTCGGAATGAAAGATTTTGGCATCGATCACCGCGATCATATTTTGGATGATATTGGTATACGAAAGCATTACCCCTTTGGGACTTCCCGTCGTGCCGGAAGTATAGATGATTACAGCTGTAGTATCTTCGTCTTCGGGGCCTGTCCAGGTACTTTCTGGTTGATCGGCAACCGGGGGATGCGCTTCGAACACGATGATTTCAGGTTTGAAGGTGCTTTTCAGACTCACTTTGGCGTAGGTTTCCGCCATTGCTTCACTGATAAACAGGATTTCGGGCTGACAATCGTCAATTATATAGGCCACATCTTCTGGAGACGCCATATAGTCGATTGGAACAGCAATACAATTTTCTTGTAGAGCAGCATAGAAAGCAAAAATCCACTCCAGCCTGTTCTCGGAGTAAATCCCGACTTTTTTAATGCCTTTATTCTTAATTAATAGCGAATATTGCTGAATATATTTCAGGAGATCTCTGCCCGTGATATCCTGATTATGGGTGATGATGTATTTTT
>JANYLE010000111.1 GCA_025363795.1 Mariniphaga sp.
TGCACAGGTATTTAATTTATATTGCAAAAAATAACAATCATGGGTTTGGATTGCGCAACTTGTGGCTGCTAAAAGACCAGGTAAGCATTTCTTTATTTCCGTTTTTGATATTCCGATAATCCCATTTTCTTAATTATAGCCTGGAACCTTGGTTCCGATCGTATGAAATCATAATCAGGGTTATTATTAATCCTGGTGAGTTCCGGATGACGTTCCTCAAACTCTTTTTCTATCCATTTTAATGTGTTTTCCTTATTACCAAGCATGGCATATCTGGTTGCCAAAAATACAGGGTTAGGTTTTTCTTTCACAAGTTCCAACTCATTCATCCAATTTAACAGCCCGTTTATCCCAGACTTATTATAAACATCTTTCACTAAGCCTGGATCTTTCCTTTTCAAGGGATCGCTGAGTAATTCGTTTTGAGCTGTTTCAACAGCAAGCATATCATCTCCGAGCCTTACAGAAATTCCATAGTTATAAAACCACCAGGGATGAGGTTCAGGATTGAGCTCCTGTACTTTTTTGTATTCAATAAGGTATTCACTGAATTTACCTTCGTGGTAATAGAAAATTGCACTTATAATATGCATCATCGTAAAAAAAGGATCAAGTTCCAACGCAAGATTGATCTGTCTGCGGGCTTCATCGTTTTCCCCAAGAATATCCAGTAATTCAGCATAATAAGAATGTGCGGTTACAAAATTCGGATTTAGTTCCACCGCACGCTTCAATTCCTTCCGGGCTCCCTCCCAATTCCATTCATTCCAGTATAAAAGAGCTCCCAATACTGCACGCGCTTCTGCAAGATTTCTGTCAATTTTTAGTGCCTGACTTGCATAATATTTTGCACTGTCATATCCTTCCGGTCTCGGGTAGAATTCGTGCCATGTAATCAGTAAATATGCATCGGCCAGACCGGTCCAGGCAAGGGCATAATCACGATCAGCTTGAATCGCGATTTTAAAATATTGCATGCTTTTTTTGAAACCTTCTTCTGTCCTTTTGTTAATGAAAAAACGACCATTTAAATAGGAATTATAAGCTTCAGGATTCGTTGTTGGGATTTTTTTGATCTGCTTTGATTCTTCAGGTGAAATAGCAGTTTCCAGCCTGTCGGCTATCAGGATGGCTATATTGCTCTGGATAAGGAAGATGTCCGGGTCGTTCATTTCAAAGTCTTTTGCTTCGGAAAGTATCTGCCTGTCGTTTTGGACATCGAAAAGTTGTACCCTGACCCTTACTTTTTTGCCTACCTGCTGTACGCTCCCTTGAAGAGTGTAATTTATATGCATTTTTCTCGCAATTTCCTTAGCGGTCATATCTGTTTTAAGGTACTGTTCCGCTGTTTTTGGCGAAGAGACATTTAGTTCGCTTATCCGGTTGAGATTATTGTAGATGTCTTCCGTTATACCATCGGCAATATACTGAATCTCTTTATTATCACCGAGATCGTTAAAGGGAAGGACAACTATTGATTTGGCCGTGGTTTTTAAACCATCTTTATCAGGACTGCCTGAGTAATAGACTAAAAAAATCAAACATAAACCGGCAAGAATCCCCCCGGAGATAAGCAGCACTTTCCGGTAATTAAATTGCCTTCTCACGGGCGGAAGGTTTTTATCAGAGCCGGAATGATTAGGCGGTCCCACTGGTGCGGCCGGTTCATTGGTTGGCACATTTTCGGGGGATTCAGGTTCCCTTTTTTTGACATCTCCCGGGGGATAACCGTATCGATCATGAAAGCATTTGATAAAGTAAGCAGGGCTTCCAAATCCGACCAAAAAGGCAATTTCGGAAGATGTTGCTGCATTGTGGTGTAATAGTTCCATTGCCTTCTGCAGTCTTATCTCCCGGATAAATTGTGAAATATCCTGGTTATTAATGGCCTTCAGCTTGCGATGAATGCTGGCATGGCTCATCCCCGCTAAGGTTGACAGTTTCTCAACAGTGAAGTCTTCATTGGCAAGATTAACAAGGACTATTTCGGTAAGCTTCCTGATAAATACCTGATCCATTGAAAGGAGCTCGGTCATGGGATTTATTTTCAATCAGTTAAAGGCACTAAAATTTTACGTGTCGATACAATTCATTTGACAATCATCAAGATTAAGAGAGCCTTTTTTCGCGGGGGGAATGTTTCTTTGCCAAGGTGAATAAAGTTTATACCATTGTAATCGTTCCAAACGATTAAAAAATATCCCCTTATTGCAAATGAGGGGATAATGTAAATAACCGGTTATTCACTTTTGGGATTGTGAATCCCTGGTTAACAAGTAAAGATCGCAATTGAAAATCAACGTAAGATAAATCCCCCCTATCTAGGTCAATATCGGCAAAATTCATTGGAATTACATAGCAACTATGTTGCGACTTATTTAAATTATAATTCAGGTATCTTAGTACATGACAAAAATTATAATGATCTAATATTCAAATATATATGTTGATAACTTGGTGATAACTATTGAAAATTATTCAATATAAAACCCTGACATTTAGTATCTTAGGAGAAAAACAACCACGAATGACTCCAGGACACATGAACATCAGGGTTGAGAGTAAAAATAGTATTTTATTCGCAACATTA
>JANYLE010000118.1 GCA_025363795.1 Mariniphaga sp.
GTAAAGTAGTACAAAAGGCCAAGTAATAAGGCGACGAACAAAAAACCAACGATCAGGATGTTTGATCGCATTGCGGGCGTAATGATAAAGTCCTCATTACGACGTGGTTTATTATCCATTACTCCGGGATTAGGCGGTAAGGATGCCAAAGCTCCGGCTGCAAAAGTATCCATGATCAGGTTAACCCAAAGCATTTGAGTTACAGTTAATGGAAGTTTATTTCCGAAAATAGATCCCAGTAAGACAATAATCAAAGCGGCAACATTGATCGTCAACTGAAATAAAATGAATCGCTGGATATTCTGATAGACAGATCGTCCCCACATCACTGCAGTTGCTATGCTGTTAAAAGAGTCGTCGAGCAACGTAATATCGCTGGCCTCTTTGGCGACTGCAGTTCCCGAGCCCATCGATAGACCAACATGAGCAAAGTTCAATGCCGGCGCGTCATTAGTTCCATCGCCGGTAACAGCAACAACTGCTCCTGTTTTCTGAAGTAGCTGGACTAATCGTTGTTTGTCTGTAGGCCTTGCACGGCACATTATTTTTAGGTGTCGAACGCGTTTGATTGCCTCTTCATCACTCAATGCTTCAAATTCAGTTCCGGTGATGATGTTGTGTAATTTGTCACTGTCATTCCAAATTCCGATCTGACGTCCGATTTCCCGCGCGGTGCCTGGAGTGTCGCCTGTAACGATTTTCACATCGATCCCTGCATTCAGACATTTTTTAACTGCATTTGGTACATCTTCGCGAACAGGGTCAGTAATTGCGACGATTCCCAGGTAAGTTAAGTTGCAATTTGCCAGATTACCATTGACAAATCGCTCTTTATCATCTTCGATAATTTCGTAGGCAAAACCTAAAGTACGCATGGCCTGGTTCTGATATTGAAGCAAAAGTTCTTCAATCGATCCGGTGGCGGCAGCTACAGATTTTTTCTCCCCTTCAAACAGAACATCAGTACACTTTGAAAGAACAATCTCAGGCGCTCCTTTAACGTAGAGGATCTTCTTGTTGATAAGCGGAGAATCAACAATTGTAGCCATAAATTTCCTTTCTGTTGAAAAAGTCAATTGTTCAGCAACAGAAGCATCTTCGCGCAAATCCAAATAATTGATTTCCTTATGGTGCAACCAGAGCAAAAGGGCGGCTTCGGTAGGATTCCCAAAAGTATCGAAGAGGGAGGTTGGTTTAAATGGTTCGGATACGGAGTACTCACTTTCATCGTGCTGGCGTTGAGTGGTTTTGCATTTGGAATTGATCCAACTAACCCGGCAGCATGGGTTAGCGTAGATATAGCAGGAAGAATTCTTCAGTATTTTATGGTAGCCGTAACACTGATTGTTGTGGCCGTTCCCGAAGGACTTCCTATGAGTGTAACCTTAAGTTTGGCATTGAGTATGCGTAAGATGCTGCAAGCCAATAATCTTGTCAGGAAGATGCATGCCTGCGAAACGATTGGTGCAACGACGGTAATATGCACCGATAAAACCGGGACTTTGACCCAAAATAGGATGCAGGTTGCTAAAACCAATTTCTTCGGATTGAAAGATCAGCAATTAAATGGCGATGAATTGAGCAACTTAATCAAGGAAGGAATCGCAGTAAACTCTACAGCCTACCTCGATTTATCTGATAATCAAATTATTAAAACTTTAGGGAATCCTACCGAAGCAGCACTGTTGCTTTGGTTGCACCATAAGGAAATCAATTATTTGGATTTACGCGAAGATGCTACCGTTGCTGAACAATTGACTTTTTCAACAGAAAGGAAATTCATGGCTACAATTGTTGATTCTCCGCTTATCAACAAGAAGATCCTGTACGTCAAAGGAGCACCTGAGATTGTACTTTCAAAGTGTAATGATGTACTGTTTGAAGGGGAGAAAAAATCTGTAGCAGCCGCCTCCGCATCGATTGAAGAACTTTTGCTTCAATATCAGAACCAGGCCATGCGCACTTTGGGCTTTGCCTATGAAATCATAGAAGATGATAAAGAGCGATTTGTCAATGGTAATCTGGCAAATTGCAACTTAACTTACCTGGGAATCGTCGCAATTACTGACCCTGTTCGCGAAGATGTACCAAATGCAGTTAAAAAATGTCTGAATGCAGGGATCGATGTAAAAATCGTTACTGGCGACACCCCCGGAACTGCGCGTGAAATCGGACGTCAGATCGGAATTTGGAATGACAGTGACAAATTACATAACATCATCACCGGAACTGAATTTGAAGCATTGAGTGACGAAGAGGCAATCAAACGCGTTCGACACCTAAAAATAATGTGTCGTGCAAGGCCGACAGACAAACAACGATTAGTCCAGTTACTTCAGAAAACAGGGGCAGTTGTTGCTGTTACCGGCGATGGAACTAACGATGCACCGGCATTGAACTTTGCTCACGTTGGCCTATCGATGGGTTCAGGAACTGCAGTCGCCAAAGAGGCCAGCGATATTACGTTGCTCGACGACTCTTTTAACAGCATTGCAACTGCAGTGATGTGGGGACGATCTGTATATCAGAATATCCAGCGGTTCATTTTATTTCAGTTGACGATCAATGTTGCCGCTTTGATTATTGTCTTGCTGGGATCCATCTTCGGAAATAAACTTCCATTAACTGTAACTCAAATGCTTTGGGTTAACCTTATCATGGATACTTTTGCGGCTGGAGCTTTGGCATCCTTACCGCCGAATCCCGGAGTAATGAATAATAAACCCCGTCGTAATGAGGATTTTATCATTACACCTGCCATGCGGTCAAACATCCTGATCGTTGGGTTCTTGTTCGTTGCCTTGTTACTTGGCCTTTTGTACTACTTTACCGATGAAAAAGGGAATATCAGTCCTTATGATCTTTCACGCTTCTTTACTTTCTTTGTTATCCTTCAATTCTGGAACATGTTTAATGCTAAAGCATTCATGACCGGGAAATCGGCCTTCAGCAAAATGGGGCAAAGTATAGGTTTTGTGATTGTTGCCGTTGTTATTCTTGTCGGACAAATACTAATTGTTGAGTTTGGAGGCGAGGTTTTCCGAACCGTTCCACTGTCCTTGAAGGATTGGGCCATCATTATCGGATCAACTTCAATGGTACTATGGATTGGCGAAATTAAAAGGCTTTTTCAACGGGTTTAATATCAACTAGAAAACATTGGGAACAGGGGGAATTATCTCCCTGTTTTTTTTGTGAAAAACTTAAAATTATCAGTTCCTAAAACCAAAAATGCGGTTTAGAATTTCAGGATGTCAATTAAAATCGAATCAGTTACTCTTTTCATTTGGGAGCATCTATTCAAGATTTTAAAACCATCAAAAGAGTTAACCATTTGTCATGCAATTCTTTTATTATATTTGGGATTTATAAAATGCTGATGCTTAACATTTACCCCGGTTTTGGAGAAAAGAGTACTAATTCCGACTACAATTAACTGCAAATAACTTTAAATCAATACAGATGAAGATTTATCTTATTATTGCCTGGACCATATTATTGAATGTTGAAGTTTACGCTCAAAAAGAGAATGGAACGATCAGAATCGATGTAAATCAGGAATCAAAACAAATATCGTCTTTGATATTTGGGCAATTTATTGAACACCTGGGGCGAAGTATTGATGGAGGCATTTATGATGAATCATCCCCCCTTTCTGATAAGAACGGATTCAGAACAGATGTGATGGAAAAAGTAATAGCACTTCATCCACCCATTCTGCGTTACCCAGGAGGAACATTTGTAAAGATTTATCATTGGCAGGATGGCATAGGACCAAAATCCGAGCGACCCAAACGTCCAAATTTGATTTGGGGAGGAATTTCAGATAATCACTATGGGACTGCCGAATTTGTGAAATATTGCAGGGCAATTGGTGCAGAGCCCTTTTTAGTCGTAAATATGGCCACCGGCACACCAGAGGAAGCTTCAAACTGGGTGGAGTATTGCAATGGCACCCAGGATACTTATTATGCAAATCTCCGAAGGGCACACGGGTATGAAGAACCATTTAACGTGAAATTATGGGGGATTGGAAATGAGGAGTATGCAGTACCAGACGCAGGAAAACATCAAAATGCAGATAAATATATTGAAGATGCCTGGCAGTACGTCAAACTAATGAAACTTCAATCTCCTTCGATTAAATTAACCCTGGTTGGCAACCCGGAAGATTTGAACTGGTGCCGGAAAATTTTAAAAGAGATGAACCCTGTTTTTGATTATCTGTCAATACATCTCTATGCAATGCCGGTTGATTCGAATTATACTTCGCTGCTTCAATCCGTGAGCAATTTCAACCAAAGTATTGATTCGATGCGAACCTTGCTGACGAATACACCTGCAAAAGTAACGGACTTTCCGATGTGGTACCGCTTTCCTCCTCGTCAGGAAGCAGTAAAACTAGCCATCGATGAATGGGGAATATGGGATATGCAATCGGGGAAAGGACGTGGAACCTATAACCTTGAATACGCCTACGATTGGTCGCATGCACTCGCTGTCAGCCAGTTTCTAAACATATTTTGCCGTAACAGCGATATCATCGGAGTCGCTACCTGGGCGCAGTTGGTAAATGTATTGGCTCCAATTATGACCAACGCCACTGGCTCCTTTGGTCAGACCGTTTACACACCGTTGCAAGCTTACCGGAAGTATACCGAAAAATCTTATTTGCCGGTTAGTATTATTTCACCGTCAATGGATAAAAATCAAAAAATGATTGATGCAATTGCCAGTATATCTGATGACAGAAAAAAAATTGTGCTGACTGTCCTTAACCTGTCTCCTAATGTTAGTCTGCCATTGAATCTGTCTTTTGATCATCTCACTAAAGGCACTCATTTTACGCTTAGGGAGCGAATAACTTACACCGCTACGGCATTAAACGAACCGAACTCTTTCAACAAAGATGTGGTAATTGAAAAGGAAGAACAATTCAATACAGATTCTGCAAGCAATTCATCCATTGATTTAGCCCCTGCATCGTTAAATTTTCTGATATTTAATCTTAAATAAATCAACAATTTAAAATAATCCGATTTCTAAAATGGGAAAGTTCGGTTGCAGTTTAGCTGTACATTCTAATTACGCTGAGCCAACAAGTCAGATTGATCAGTAAAGAATTGGCAATATTTATTCTACGTAATAAAAATCCCGACTTCTGTTTGCAATCCTCACATTACAATTGTAAATTCGCTTAGCCTTCATATCTTTCTGGTGATTGATTGAATGCTAAAAATATCAACTCAGACTACCAATAAATCCTTTTAAAAGCTTAAAAAATGGACAGAAGATCATTTGTAAGAAACAGCGCATTGGCAAGTATTTCATTGACCTCACTGTCACTTGTGGCATGTACTACTTCCCCAGATGTAAAAGACGACAACAAAAGATTGCACGATGATTTTGGAATAGATGAATTAACCATTAAGGAATTACAGGAGAAAGTCAAAAGCGGAAAACTAACCTATGTTGCACTTACCAAACTTTATCTGAAACGGATTTATGAAATTGACAAGAAAGGTCCGGGATTAAATACTGTCATTGAAATTAATCCTGATGCCCTTACCATTGCTGAAATGATGGACAAAGAAAGAAAACATGGAAAACTAAGAAGTCCGTTACATGGAATGCCAGTTCTGATCAAAGACAATATAGACACAGCCGATAAAATGCAAACAACTGCAGGTTCACTTGCATTGGAAGGAAATGTGGCAAAAAATGATGCCACTGTTATATCAAAGTTACGTGAGGCAGGGGTAGTTATTCTTGGTAAAACGAATTTAAGTGAGTGGGCAAATTTCAGATCATCGCGTTCGGCCAGTGGATGGAGCAGCCGTGGAGGACAAACAAAAAATCCATACCTGCTCGATCGTTCACCTTGTGGTTCAAGTTCCGGCTCCGCAGTGGCGGTGTCAGCCAATCTATGCGCTATAGCAGTGGGTACTGAGACTGATGGTTCAATTGCCTGCCCAGCATCCATGAATGGAGTGGTTGGAATAAAACCTACTGTTGGTTTGGTCAGCCGTTCCGGGATTATCCCAATTTCAAAATCTCAGGATACGGCTGGTCCGTTAGCCCGGACAGTTACAGATGCCGTACACCTTTTAAATGCAATGGCAGGCGTTGATGCAAAAGATGAAGCCACATTAAAAAACACTCAGCCAATCAAAGACTATTCTCAATCTCTTGATATAAACGGATTAAAAGGAAAAAGAATTGGGATTGAAAAAAACTTGCTGAAACATCATGAAGGAATTGATAAAATATTAAAACAAGCGCTAACCCAGATGGAGCAAAATGGGGCGACGATTGTCGAAGTTGAATTTTTAAATAAAGTAGGTGAATTAGGAAACGCGGAACAGGAGATGATGTACTACGAATTCAAAGACGGGCTCAATCGTTACCTCGCCACAGCCAACGGTAAAATGAAGTCATTGAAGGACATCATTGATTTTAATACGAAAAATGAGGCAAAGGTGATGCCCTATTTTAAACAGGAAGTCATGGACAGCTCGGAAGTAAAAGGTGGATTGGAAAGCAAGGAATACCTGTTGGCAATCAAAAAACTTGAAACGCTCAAAGTCTATATTGATGAGTTGTTCCGTTCGCAGCAATTGGATGCCTTATGCGGACCAGCTACAGGGACAGCCTGGTGCACAGATCAAATTAACGGCGATTTTTGGACAGGATATGGTGCATATACGCCGGCGGCAATTACTGGTTATCCATGTATTACTGTACCAATGGGATTTGTAAATGAATTACCTATAGGGATATCATTTTTTGGCAAAGCGTTTGATGAATCAGTGATCATTGCAATCGGATACGCCTACGAACAGGTATCAAAAAACAGGAAATCGCCCCAATTTCAGACGACATTAAAATTATAAACGATTGATGAAACATCAGTCCACGGAAGCCGACCCGAAAACATAATAGATAGCTGTATTGACAATTATTGTCATTTTGACTATCCGAAAACCATTTGGATTTTTCTGTCTGACATTATATCTTATTATTTGATGACAACAAAGACAAAGTGAAGTTAAAGTATGTTAATCAGCTTGAACTATTGATCTTCTTAACCGTCTAATGGTTAATTTCGGAGGAAATTGGTATATAAATTGTAGTTTAATGAGAAAATAAACTTTAAAAAAATTGAATTATGGACAGCGTTAAAAAAATCGCAACAACACTGGCAATTGCTTTTGCAGGTGCCCTTTTAGCACTATTTTTAAATTCAAAAATCAATACCCACACCAGCGAAATACCGTTACAGGGTACAACACCAACTCAGCTAACGAGTTATGTTTCGCCGGCAAGTCCACAGGCACAATTGCCAGATCTTACTCAGGCCGCAGAGAAGAGTGTTCATGCTGTAGTTCACATCACTACCAAAATGAAAGCACAATCCTTCGGTAGCGGAAGTGATAATCCTTTATTCGACTTTTTCTTTGGGCCAAGAGGAAACAACCAGCCGAGAGGCAACAATCAGGAACCTGAATACAATTTAGGTTCAGGTTCAGGGGTCATTATCAGTCCGGAAGGTTATATCGTTACCAATAACCATGTAATTGAGGATGCGGATAATATTGAGGTCGTTCTTAATGATAGCCGGAAATTTACGGCGAAGATAATCGGGCGCGATCCCAATACAGATATCGCATTAATAAAAATTGATGCCAAAGATCTTCAATACCTCGTCTGGGGTAATTCCGAAATCCTCAAATTAGGTGAATGGGTATTGGCCGTTGGCAATCCTTTCAATCTTACATCTACTGTTACGGCTGGAATCGTAAGTGCAAAGTCAAGAAGCATTGGAATTATGAGCGGACAGATGCCGCTCGAATCATTTATCCAGACAGACGCAGCAGTAAACCCGGGAAACAGTGGTGGAGCACTTGTGAATGCCAGTGGTGAACTGGTAGGGATCAACGCAGCCATTGCATCCAGAACAGGCTCTTATACAGGATATTCATTTGCTGTTCCGGCATCCATTGCGCGTAAGGTTGTCGATGACCTAAAACAATATGGCGAAGTGCAACGCGCATTGCTGGGTGTCGAAATCGGAACTGTCGATGACAATCTTGCCAAAGAGAAAAAATTGGGCAAAATTGAAGGGGTCTACGTCGCAAAGGTAACACCGGAAGGTGCTGCTCGCATAGCCGGGATTAAAGTGAATGATGTCATAACATCTGTGAATGGGAATCAGGTAAATACGGTAGCTGAATTGCAGGAGCAAATCGGGAAATACAGGCCTGGTGATAAAGTTAATATTACCGTAAAAAGAGACGGAGAGCAGAAACAATTCAACGTGGTATTGCGTAACACCAAAGGCGATACATCGATTGTAAAAGAATCCTTTTCTGTATTGGGAGCTGAATTTGCTCCAATCACAGAAAAAGACAAAGAACGGCTTAAAATTGATGAAGGAATGCAGGTCATCAATCTTACTTCGGGTAAGTTAAAAGAGGCTGGTGTAAAAATCGGATTTATTATCACCGATATAAACAAAATCTCGGTTTCGAGTGTTGAGGATATAAAGAGAGTAATTTCACAATCGAGCAATAAAAAGCCGATATTAATTGAAGGAGTATATCCTGGAGGTGATTGGACCTATTATGTTTTTAAAATCGAAGAATAGTTTTCTTTCAGACATAGGTAAAATAAAACGAATATACCTCTGTTTTGGTATTGTACAAAACCACAAATGTTTGTAACTTTGCAGACTTTTAATCGGAGAGCATGAGACAATTAAAGATTACAAAATCTATTACGAACCGCGAAAGTGCATCGCTTGACAAATACCTACAGGAGATTGGTAAAGAAGAGTTGATCACTGTCGAGGAAGAAGTTGAATTAGCACAACGCATCAAGAAAGGGGATCAGGCTGCGCTTGAGAAACTTACGAGGGCAAACTTACGGTTTGTGGTGTCTGTTGCAAAGCAGTATCAGAATCAAGGCTTGAGTTTACCTGACTTGATCAATGAGGGCAATTTGGGTCTCATAAAAGCCGCTGAAAAATTTGATGAAACACGCGGTTTTAAATTCATCTCCTATGCTGTTTGGTGGATTCGGCAATCGATTCTTCAGGCTTTGGCCGAACAATCAAGAATTGTACGTCTGCCTTTAAACCAGGTTGGTTCATTAAATAAAATTAACAAAGCGTATTCTAAATTTGAGCAGGAGCACGAAAGAAGGCCCTCTCCCGAAGAACTCGCTGAACAACTTGAACTTCCTGCCGATAAGGTTGCAGACACTCTTCGTGTATCGGGCAGACATGTTTCGGTAGATGCCCCGTTTGTTGATGGTGAAGACAACAGCTTGCTGGATGTCCTTATCAATAACGATTCTCCCAGTGCAGACAGGGTATTGATCGACGAATCACTTTCCCGTGAGATTGATCGTTCATTAACGACATTGACTGAGCGTGAAGCAGATATTATCCGGATGTTCTTCGGAATCGCTTGCCAGGAAATGACGCTTGAAGAGATCGGCGAACGTTTTGGTTTGACCCGTGAACGTGTACGGCAAATTAAGGAAAAAGCAATCAGACGTTTACGTCACACATCAAGGAGCAAACTCCTTAAAACTTATTTGGGATAGTCAGATAATGACATCTTTAATAAATAAGCCCTTTTCTTTGAAAGAAAAGGGCTTGTTTTTTTTAATGAGGTTGATTTCAAATCTCAAGGTGTGGGAACAGCAACTTCAGGTACATTAATCCACTTTCGGACCTGAATATATTTTGTGCAAAACTGACGATTTGATGATCGGACGCATGATCCTCTGTAGAATTAACTAAAAAATCGGCTTCCACAAGCAGCTGAAAATCGATACCGTCCACAGCAGTGAATGTATGATGCTTGCTAATGATAAAACAGACCCGCTCTACAACCTCTGGTTTAAAATTAAGCGAGGTCAGTATTTCGTGGGCGACTGGCGGGCCTTCAACTTCCTGGTGATGAGCGGACGAAATGCCATATTTCTTTTCAGCCACATGAATGCCTATATCATGCAATAATGCTGTTAATTCCAAAATCTCCAATGTCTGGGCATCCAGCGATTCGGCAATGCCAAGCTGCTGGGCATAAGCGAAAACTTTGAGCGTATGCTCTATTCTTCGGATATCGCCACAATTTTTCTGCATCATGGCCAAAGTCACTTTCGCAATACGATTATCCATTTTGTCGTTGTGTTAATAATTCCTTTAAACGGTACATTTCGTCACGTAAGCGGGCTGCTTCGATAAAATCAAGCTCTTTTGCAGCCTTCTCCATCTCTTTCTTCGTCATCAGAATCGTTTTTTCCAATGCTTCCGTACTCATATATTTAACAACCGGATCAGCTGCCACGTCCTCATGATCCGGGCCAATATAAGCGCGTCCCATTGCAGATCTGTCAGGCCGGTATTCCAAACCAATAATTTCGCGTGTTGGTTTTATGATCTGGGTCGGTGTTATTCCATTCGCCAGGTTATAATTATTTTGTTTGATTCTTCTGTAATTGGCAGCATCGATCGTCCGCTGCATCGAATCGGTAATTTTGTCAGCATACATGATGACAAGACCGTTCAGATTCCGGGCAGCACGTCCCGCCGTTTGCGTCAGCGACCGTTCAGAACGGAGGAAACCTTCCTTATCGGCATCGAGTATGGCAACGAGCGAAACTTCAGGCAAATCAAGTCCTTCGCGTAACAGGTTAATTCCGACCAGCACATCAAAAACACCTTTCCGCAAATCTTCCATGATCTCAACGCGCTCCATCGTATCGACATCGGAATGAATATACCGGCATTTAATATCCATCCGTTCAAAGTATTTTGTCAGCTCCTCTGCCATTCTTTTGGTTAGTGTTGTGACCAGTACGCGCTCATTTTTCTCGCATCTCAAATGAATCTCTTCTATGAGGTCATCGATCTGGTTAACCCTTGGCCGTACTTCAATCTGAGGATCAAGTAAACCTGTTGGCCTGATGATCTGCTCAACAACCACACCTTCACTCTTTTGTAATTCATAATCTGCCGGGGTTGCACTTACAAAGACAATTTGCCGGGCTACATCTTCAAACTCCTCAAATTTCAAAGGCCGGTTGTCGATTGCGGCAGGAAGCCTGAAACCAAAATCGACCAGTGTTACCTTCCGGGATCTGTCACCACCATACATGGCATGAATCTGCGGCATTGTCACATGGCTTTCGTCGATCACCATGAGGTAATCTTCCGGAAAATAATCAAGCAAACAGAACGGGCGTGAACCGGGTTCGCGTTGATCGAAGTAGCGCGAATAATTTTCGATGCCGGGACAATAACCCAGCTCCCGGATCATCTCAAGATCATAAGTAACACGATCCTCTATTCGTTTGGCTTCGGCATATTTTCCGGTCCTTTTGAAGAATTCCACATGTTCGACAAGATCATTTTGTATTTTTCGGATGGCCAACTGGATGGTCTCCTTCGTTGTCACAAATATCGTGGCAGGGTAGATCACACAGTTTTCCTGTGTACTGATTGAGTAGCCATTATCGGGATTAAAGGTGGCAATCTCTTCAATCTCATCACCAAAAAATACGATGCGGATAGCATCATCGGCGTAGGCCGGGAAGATATCCACCGTATCCCCTTTGACCCTGAAATTCCCACGCTGAAAAATAATTTCACTTCGAGAATACATGGCATCGACCAGTTTGCGGAGGAAAACATTGCGGCTTACAATTTCTCCAATCTTTACCGAAATTACATTGGCATGAAAATCCTGCGGATTGCCGATGCCATACAGGCATGATACAGAAGAAACAACAACAACATCCCTGCGACCTGAAAGCAAGGCAGAGGTTGTGCTCAGCCTGAGCTTTTCAATCTCCTTATTGATGGATAAATCTTTCTCAATGAAGGTATCGGTGGCCGGAAGATAGGCTTCCGGCTGGTAATAATCGTAATAGGAAACAAAATACTCAACCGCATTC
>JANYLE010000139.1 GCA_025363795.1 Mariniphaga sp.
CGACAAATTTAAATAAAAAATAAACCTTTGCTCAGGAATTCAAAAAGAAAAATACCTATGTTAAAAAATTACATTTCAAATCTGATGATCGAACAGATAAAGTTTGAACCAACTGATTGTCAGAAGGAAATGGTCGAAAAATTATCTGAATTCATCACAAGCGATCAATCAAATGTTGTCTTTCTATTGAAAGGATATGCCGGAACCGGAAAAACAACAATATTAAGCGCCCTGGTCAGCGTACTGGAAACTTTAAAAACAAAGACGATTTTGCTCGCACCCACAGGCAGAGCAGCGAAAGTTCTGTCCAGATATTCCGGAAAAATAGCAACAACAATCCATAAAAAAATTTACCGGCAGCAATCAGCTTCGGACGGTTCAGGAAAATTCGGACTCGATAGAAATCTTCATAAAAATACTATTTTCATCATTGATGAAGCTTCAATGATCTCAAACAGTCCCCAGGAAACAACAGTTTTTGGTTCTGGCTATTTGTTATCCGATTTAATCGAATATGTTATGTCCGGAGATAACTGTCGTCTGGTTATTGCTGGTGATACGGCACAGTTGCCTCCTGTTGGGTTCAGTGTAAGCCCTGCACTTGAAGAGGAGGAATTAGGTCATTTCGATCTTGAGGTGATCAAATCTGAATTGACACAAGTAGTAAGGCAAGCGAAGGAATCAGGAATACTTGAAAATGCAACGACGATCAGAAATTTACTGGCAGATGAACAACCAGAAGGATACTGGAAAATTAAAATTTCTGATTTTCAGGACATTCAAAAAATAAGTGGCGCCGATCTGATTGAAGAGATCTCCAATTGCTACAGCAGATATGGGATTGAAGAAACAATCGTGATAACCCGGTCGAACAAAAGAGCGAATAAATTCAATGAAGGAATCAGGAGAGCAGTCCTTTACCGTGAAGAACAGATCTCAACAGGGGATCTGGTAATGAATGTAAAAAACAATTATTACTGGGCTAAAGAATCAGAAGAACTCGATTTTATTGCCAACGGTGATATTGCAGAGGTGGTCAGAATTCGTAAATACGAAGAAAAGTACGGATTTCATTTTGTGAATGTTACCCTAAAATTTATTGACTATAAAAATTTTGAAATCGACTGCAAGATTATACTTGATACGTTAACCATAGAAGCAGCCTCGCTCACACAGGCCGATCAGAAAAAATTATTCGACGAAATTTCGCAGGATTATCCCGATATCCGCAACAAAAGAAAGCTATGGGAAAAAATTCGTGAGAATGAATACTTTAATGCTCTGCAGGTGAAATTTTCGTATGCACTTACCTGCCATAAATCGCAGGGTGGGCAATGGAAGGCCGTATTTCTGGATCATGGTTACCTAACCGAAGAGATGATCGACCGGGAATACCTCAGATGGGCATATACAGCCTTCACGCGTCCGACAGAAAAGCTTTATTTGGTTAATTTCAACAAAGAGTTTTTTGAGGGAGAGGAAAATTAAACACAATAGACACAATAGGACACATTAGAATTTCCGGGTTAGATAATAAGGTATGCACCATAACATGACTCCGTATTCTTAATAATCAAGAAACAATAATCGATTGCGCCCTGCTTTGACTAATGTGGTGATTTTAAGCCCGAACAAAATTACAATTCAAATCTATCACCGTCGTTGGCAGCAAAAGTATTCGGGAACACAACCCTGGCTTCATCGACAAGTGACGCAACATTTTTATACCGACTGGAAAAGTGACCGATAACCAGTTTATTCACCTCGGCGTCCCGTGCAAGCTCCGCAGCTTGTGTTGCAGTCGTGTGATAAGTTTTCAAAGCAAGGTCGCTTAAATCATGCGCAAATGTGGCTTCATGGTAAAGCAAATCCACTTTCCGGATTATGGGAAGGATTTGTTTCCTGCATACCGTATCGGTGCAAAATGCGTACGAACGAACAGGATCTGCCGGAAATGTAAGTTCCTGGCTAGGTATTATTTCTCCCTCAGAAGTTTGGAAACTGGCCCCTCCTTTAATCGCCACCCGCTCTTTGATTGGAATATCAAACTGTTCAATTTTATCCGGGCGCAGCCGAAGTTCATGTGGCTTCTCCGAAAAAATAAATCCGCAGCACGGAATCCGGTGTTTAAGTGGAAATGATTCAACGATCAGCTTTGAATCTTCGAGAATAACTGCCCTTTTCCGAAAATTCAACGGGTGATAAACAACTTTGAAATCGTCAAACTCATTGATATATTTCATCAGATGCTCCATCATCATCTTTAACTCGGAATGAGAATAGATGTGTAATTCCCCCTTTTTGCCGGCAAGTGCCATAGTTGAAATTAATCCGGGTAATCCAAAAATATGATCCCCATGCAGATGTGAAATAAAAATATGATTGATCTTTCCGATCTTCATCCCAAATTTCCGCAATTGAATCTGTGTTCCTTCGCCACAATCAACAAGGTATAATCGCTCGTTAAGACTAACAACCTGGGAAGTTGGGAATCGGGTCAATGTCGGTTGCGCGGAACTGCTGCCTAAAATAGTCACAGAGAAAGTGAGCATTACCAAAGTTTTCCCAAACCTACACGAAAAGCAGCGATTTCGCAAGGGGAATAATCAAAAAGAAAACCCGGCTGTTTAGACCGGGTTTTTATTTTAAAGCATTTCAGATTTTCTGATGAGCAATTTTTCCGCCTCTTCAACCCCTGCCGCAATGAGCAGGATTGAGTCGAGCATTGCCAATTTTATCATCTTTTCGACATTTTGCGAAAGGTTACAAATTATAAATGTTCCCTCCGAATCATCACAAAGACGATTTCCGACAAGTATAGCACTTAATCCAGAAGAGTCACAATATCCACAATCTGAAAGGTCGAGAATAATATTGTATTCACCATTTGTTGTAAGCATCACAAATTCAGCTTTCAATTCAGGAGAAATAAAACTATCAAGACGATCCCGGACAACCCTTACATAGGAATAATTTGCTTCTTTACGGACGACAATATTCATGACTGCGAATTAAGAGATATTACTCCACCAAAATCCAAACTAATTATCTCTCTTCTCTTTTTCTTCCATCTGAGTCCTTAAGGCAGCTAATTCGCTGATGTCCCCAAGAGTTGTCTTCTCAACATTATCCTTCAGTGTTTTCATCCCTTTAGAAGTCGTTTTCGCAGTAGCTTTTTTCTTCGCTGTTTCTTCGGTCTTCTTTGCATCTTCGTATACACGTGAATGCGACAGGATTATTCTCTTGGCAGATTTTGAGAATTCAATTACTTTGAACTCAAGTTTTTCTTCCATTTTAACATTCGAGCCATCTTCTTTAACCAGGTGACGAGGAGTTGCAAATCCTTCTACGCCATAAGGTAAAGCAATAACGGCACCTTTATCGAAAAGATCAATTACAGTACCTTCGTGTACTGAATCAACGGTAAAGATGGTTTCGAATACATCCCATGGATTTTCTTCAAGTTGTTTGTGACCAAGACTCAAACGACGATTTTCTTTGTCGATGTCGAGTACCTGAACGTCAACTTCTGCACCAATAGCAGTAAATTCAGATGGGTGTTTGATTTTCTTCGTCCAGCTAAGATCGCTGATATGAATCAAACCGTCAACGCCTTCTTCGATTTCAACAAAAACACCAAAATTGGTGAAGTTGCGGACACGGGCTACATGGTTAGAACCGATCGCATATTTCTCTTCGATTTTATTCCATGGGTCGTTCTTCATCTGCTTGATACCCAATGACATTTTGCGTTCGTCACGGTCAAGCGTAAGAATAGTTGCTTCAACTTCGTCCCCAACTTTCAGGAAGTCCTGAGCAGAACGAAGATGTTGTGACCAGCTCATTTCTGAAACGTGGATCAAACCTTCAACACCGGGAGCAATTTCGATGAATGCGCCGTAATCGGCCATCACAACAACTTTGCCTTTAACTACATCGCCAACCTTAAGTTCGGCGCTGAGGTTATCCCATGGGTGGGATGACAATTGTTTAAGACCAAGAGCGATACGTTTTTTGTCATCATCGAAATCAAGAATAACAACATTGATCTTCTGATCAAGCTGAACGATTTCGTTAGGATGAGCGACACGTCCCCAGCTTAGGTCGGTGATGTGAATCAAACCGTCTACGCCGCCAAGGTCAATAAATACTCCGTAAGAGGTGATATTCTTAACAGTTCCTTCAAGAACCTGTCCTTTTTCAAGTTTGGAGATGATGTCCTTCTTCTGTTGTTCAAGTTCGGCTTCGATAAGCGCTTTATGCGAAACAACAACGTTACGGAACTCATGGTTGATTTTAACAACTTTGAATTCCATTGTTTTGTTCACGTAAATATCGTAGTCGCGGATTGGTTTAACATCAATCTGTGAACCTGGTAAGAAGGCTTCAATTCCGAATACATCTACAATCATACCGCCTTTCGTACGGCATTTGATGAATCCGGTGATAATTTCGTCATTTTCGAGCGCTGCGTTAACACGATCCCAGCTGCGCATTGCACGGGCTTTCTTGTGTGAAAGTGTCAACTGTCCCTTTTTGTCTTCAAGTGTTTCAACGTAAACTTCCACCTTGTCGCCAACTTTAAGCGCTGGGTTGTAGCGGAATTCATTTACAGAAACAATACCGTCTGATTTGTAGCCGATATCAACTACAACTTCACGTTTGTTCATCGAGATTACACGGCCGTCAACAACTTCTTTCTCCTGAAGGATCGAAAGTGTATTGTCATACATGTCGGTCATCTCTTTTTTACTGGCTGTGCTATTGACAGATTTGGTTCCTTCGAACTCATCCCAGTCAAAATCTTCATCAGCTTTCGCTGATGTCTCTTTTAGTACTCTTACAACGGGAGTTGCAGGTACTTCAGCGGCTATCTCCGCTGCCTCGTTAATTTCGGGGCTTTCGTTAATTTCACTCATTAAGATGTTCTTAAAACTAATAAATTAGACATTATTTTATTTGTGCGGCAAATTTAGAATTTATCCCTTTAATATCAAACGATTATTTGGGTTTTTTGGGTTTATTTAATAGTTAGATGATGTTTGGATGTGAAATGTTACCTCCCTGCAACTGAATTGACAGCAAGAAAAATAATTTATGCCACTTGGTTATGTCATTAAATCAAAAATCACGGTTATCTTTGAATCATCATTATTAAATTAAGACGCAAAGGATTAATAACGCGCCATAAAGTTTAAAAAAATATGAAAGCAACTGATACTCCTGCAAATATCCTGCAGAAAGCCAACGAATGGCTGACGGGGAATTATGACGAAAAAACCAAAGAAGAAGTTCGTCAGCTTATTAATCGTGAAGATAACTCGGCGTTGATTGATGCGTTTTACCGCGATCTTGAATTTGGAACAGGAGGTTTGCGCGGTGTGATGGGCGTTGGTTCGAACCGGATGAATATTTATACGGTAGGTGCTGCCACGCAAGGCTTAAGCAATTACCTCAAACAGGCTTTTGCCAAATTGCCCCGGATTGGCGTTGCTATTGGTTACGACTGCAGAAACAACAGCCGACTTTTTGCCGAAACAGCCGCAGGTATTTTCTCGGCAAACGGGATCAAAGTTTACCTTTTCGAAGATCTACGGCCTACTCCTGAGCTTTCGTTTGCGATCAGGACACTCGGTTTGCAGAGCGGAATTATCCTCACTGCCTCGCACAACCCAAAAGAATACAATGGCTACAAGGCTTACTGGGACGATGGTTCCCAGATTGTTGAACCGCACGACGTAAACATCATCAATGAAGTTGCGAAAGTGAAAGTTGATGAAATCAAATTCAACGGTCCAAAAGAAAATATTACCATAATGGGTGCTGAAATGGATGATAAATTCCTTCAGAAAGTAGTAGCGGTTTCGTTATCACCCGACGCTATTAAACGCCAGTCAGACCTGAAGATTGTTTACACTCCGATTCACGGAACTGGTGTAAAACTAATCCCGATGGCTCTGGCGAAGATGGGATTTAAAAATGTCATTCACGTACCTGAACAGGATGTTGTGAGCGGCGAATTTCCAACTGTCGTTTCGCCTAACCCGGAAGAACCAGCAGCGATGGAACTGGCGATTAAAAAAGCAGTCGAAACGAATGCAGATTTAGTGATGGCTTCCGACCCCGATGCCGACCGGCTGGGCATTGCCGTTAAAAATGACAAAGGGGAATTTATCCTCGTCAACGGAAATCAAACCGTGCTGATCTTCCTTTATTATATCATCACGAGGCGGAAAGAACTTGGTCTGCTCAAAGGATATGAATACGTGGTAAAAACGATTGTCACATCCGAACTGGCAGCCAAAATTGCCGTCGAAAACGGTGTTGAGTATTACGATTGTTATACCGGGTTCAAATATATCGCCGAAGTAATTCGCGAAAATCAGGGGATCAAAGAGTACATCGGCGGCGGAGAAGAGAGCTTTGGATTCCTTCCTTCCGATTTTGTCCGCGACAAAGATGCAGTTACCTCTTGCGCTTTGATGGCTGAAATTGCCGCATGGGCAAAAGATAACGGCCGGACATTGTTCGAAATGTTGCAGGACATCTACCTTACTTACGGCTATTCGAAAGAAAAAATGAAATACGTGGTTCGCAAAGGGAAAACCGGAGCCGAAGAGATCGAACAAATGATGGTTAATTTCAGGAACAATCCTCCAAAGCACCTTGCAGGATCGGAGCTCTCAGTTGTAAAAGACTATGAGACGCTGACTGAAAAGAACCTCATTACGGGAACCGAAAAACCGATTAACCAAAAGATCACTTCGAACGTATTGCAGTTCTTCACCAAGGATGGTTCAAAAGTATCGGTACGCCCATCGGGAACCGAACCCAAGATTAAATTTTACATCGAGGTACAGGATTCGTTAACTTCACGCGACCAGTATTATGCCGTCGAAGCCAAAACTAACCTGAAGATTGACCAGGTAATGACAGATCTTGGATTATAAAAATCAACCCATTACAATCTATATCGGATTTAATATTTATCAATTTTAATAAAAACCTTTTTAAAAAAATGAAAAAAATTCTTTTAGGACTGTGTGTTATTGGTGCTTTTACTGCAAATGCACAGAATCAGAATCCCGAGGATGCAAAGATGAAACCAGAGATGACCGAATTCTGGGATCCGGAAGTGAAAGTCGTTACGCCGGCAGACAATAACCTGAATGCCCCTGCGGATGCGATCGTACTTTTTGATGGTACTAGTGCATCATTACTTCAAAACTGGGCAAACAGCAAGGGCGAGGCTCCTGCATGGAATGTAGCCGACAATTGTGTGACAGTTGCAAAGGGTACGGGAACGATTCAGACAAAACAGGTTTTCGAGGATTATCAATTACACATCGAATGGCGTTCTCCTGCCGAAGTTGATCCTGAAAAGAAAAGTCAGGGACGTGGAAACTCAGGCATTTTCATGATGGAGCGTTACGAATTGCAGGTGCT
>JANYLE010000140.1 GCA_025363795.1 Mariniphaga sp.
CTTCTTCAAGCAGACGATCATACAATTTTGTATCCTTATGCTGAACTGCTTTAGCCAGCTCAAGCATAGCCATTCCACCACGGGCAGTATTCCCTACGCCCTGTGTCAAATCAGCAGCATCGTGCCACCCTCCATTTGCTGCAATACGTCGGCCATCAGGGTGAACACATACTACATCCTGGTGACATGCCTGGTGTATTCCGGGCTGATCATAACCGCATCTTTCCGCATAGAAAAAATTCAGCGTATGCAAGGCTGTGGCCAGCCATGCATCATCCCCTATTGCAAAAGGTTTGGTTATCCTGTTGTCTACTTTAAGGGTGTAATAGCCGGCTGTATTAAAACTGCTGAAATCAAGCTGAACAAAGCCACTATCTAATTTTGTTCCTTCACCAGTGTATACGATCTTATTTTTTTCATTGAGAAGTTGAAATTTAGGATTGGATATATCCTGTACCAATGCCTGTTTTGCGGCTCCCGGCTTATAACCACTGTGACTATAGGCGATCGCATTTTTCCGTAAGTTGAATCCCCTGCTGTTTTCAGCCTCTACCTGCCCGATGCGCATGTCATCGATGTACAATTTCATCCTGTCACTGCTCCCTTTTGGAGAACCGGTGAGCATCAGATTCACAGAAAAACCCGTCACCGAGTCACGGTACAGGTCAGGAATTTCCCAAATGATCTGTTGCCATTTGTTGGGATATACAGTTACAAAATGCTGCCCTTCAAATCGTCCGGGTGTTGGCATGATGTGCTTGCCTCCATTGTACAGGGTACAGCCAACAAAGACGGAATAAAAGCCAGGTACATCAGCATACACCCACACAGAGAAACGATTGAATCCGCTTAGATCTTCCCCTTTTAAAGGCCGGATCATTTCTGCCGAAGCGTAACTGCGATTACTTGGGTTTTTCACACCAAGTGATGCCGGTGTTTCAAGCAGGATACTTCCTGCACCTGATCTTGTTACGTTATGATCTATTTGTATCGTACCGGGACCGCTGGTTTTTAAAGCATAAAAATCTGTAGCCAGCGGTAATATCCTTGAGTGTTCCATCTTCTTTTTTGACCATCTTGTCATTCCTGCATCAGCTGAATCCACCTTCATTATACTTCTGAGGTATTGACTTTGCTCCAGTTGCTTAAGAAGTGCTGCATCCTGGGCATATACGATGCCGGTAAATGAATTTGTTATAATCAGAAAGCAGACGGTGGCCATTAATAGTTTGAGTAGATGCTTAATCATAATAGGCTTATTTTTTAATCAAAATTAAAATAATTCTTTGTCGTGATGCGGCTTTGAAATATTTTAAAAATATATTTTCTATCCTGATCCTGGCGCGATAGGGTTTATACAAAAAAGGGGAGGGGAGAAGCACTGAGTTTGGTACAGCAGGCAATAGCTATTCCATTGTAATTGTGCATTACCGTTGCTTCTAAGTAACCGGAAAATGGTTAACCTTGATGACTATTCCGTCTTATCAGTAGGATATCGGCAGTTACTGCGGCGATTAATATCATCACATCCTGGATCACGCCAATATTGATTGCCGCACTCAATCCCACAATTGCCCAAACAGAAGGAATTATCAATAAATATTTGGGGAATTTATTGCTGGTCAGGATGAAAAATCCAAAAGTTAAAATTGTTGAGGGACAAGGTAATCCCACGATTATTGTTCTTGCCAATGAACCTTCGGCAAAATAGCTGACCACCGGGTAAATAATTAATCCGTACAGGATGAAGAAGTACCCGAAATAATCTCCGGTTTGTGACGCAAAGGTGAACGAAAGTCTGTTTTTAATCAACGTACTGTGTAGTATCAATAACCCCTGAAGAATAAAGATTCCCCCAAACAGGAAAGCTGCCTTGTTGATAACCGTAAAGAAAACCAGGTGGTACGCAATCCCGATCCATATCCATAGTATCCCGAGATAGCTGCCAATTAACTGATTTCTGGCTGCTGATTTTGTGTGGAATATTAATAAACAAACGATTCCCAACAGCAAGATTACAATCTGGAATGGAAACAGTGTTGAATTGTACTTTTCAATTATATTGAAAAACTGTTCAGTCGTAAAGGGTATTTTCATATTTTAAAATTTTAAATTGAAGAAATCCTTTATATAATGATCTTCCCGGGTTTAATGGAATTCCACCTAATGTTTCTCCAATGCCCGGGCAAGGACAATCAACTTTGAACCTTTTATAAAAGCCTGCATTTCAAATATACACATTCTTATTAACAAAGTATGGCCTTTCATGTTATCAGTTAGCTAAAGCTGATTGCAATAAATGTTTTATTGCTTTTATCCATTGAAATTGCTTTTCAGCTACGGATTAAAGAGATCTGAATTACAATTGCTTTAGCATCATTCCTTAATTCCTTCATTCTTTAATTATCAATACTTCCCATTGTCAAATAGTCTAATTGCCTAATAGTCGAATTCTTTCATTCTTTAATTCCTTCATTTTATGTTTCCTTCATTCTTTTATTTCACTGTTATTAACCTTATTACCCTACAAATCCAGGCGCCCCGGGTTGCAAAGGAGTACTATTGTGCCATTTTTGAGTGTTTTTGAACTACTTTTGCGCGATAATTTTAGATCGATGATGAGACTTTTGATATTGCTTTTCCCTTTATTGTTCCTGATTTCGGGAATAACTTCGAATTCATTCAGAGAAAAGCAGCTGAATTTCACAAGGGTGAGGGAAGCCTATGCCGCCAAAGAGAAGCTCGTTGATAAAACGCTCGCAGCGCATTCAATTTCCAACAACAACATGAGGATTTACCTCCGTGCCTTCAAAACCGAAAAGAAAATGGAAGTGTGGGCAAAAAACACTTCCGACTCTGTTCTTGTGCTCATCAAGGAATTCGCCATCTGTGATCTTTCAGGCTCTGACGGACCCAAGCGTCATTCTCATGATTTGCAGGTTCCGGAAGGATTTTACCATATATCGAAACTGAATCCTTACAGCAGGTACTATTTGTCGATGGAGATTAACTATCCGAATGCGTCTGACAGCATCAGGGGTACGCATGGCCGTTTGGGGAATGAAATATATATCCACGGTTCGTGTCTCTCATCGGGTTGTCTTCCGATTACGGATGACAAGATCAAGGAGCTGTTTGTTTATTGTATTGAGGCTTACAACAGCGGCCAGGCAGAGATCGACCTGACGATATACCCTGCCCAGCTGACGGATGCCAAATATACCGGATTAACAGCGAGGTATAAAAAAGACAAGGATAAAATCAGTTTATGGGCTGACCTTAAAAAGAGTTACGATTTGTTTGAAACGCGCAAGGTCCAGCCCGTAGTAAAGTTTCTTCGGGACGGAACACATGAAGTGAATTGATCCGATGGAGTTACTTTTATTTAAAGGATAGAAGGGAATTAAGATGACCTTGCTTTAGTATTATTAGCTCTTTAGCTCATCCTTTGAAATTGGAAAAATAAAGTGTTTGATTTCATACTGATCCCTCCAAATCAAAAACAGTATCATTGTGCTGTTTAGCGATTTATTTTTTGTAATTGAATGCAACTTTTGATCATGACATTGCATCTATACAATGAACCAAATTCTAATACAATGAAGAACTTAGCATTTATCTTTCTATTAATTTGTGCATTGGTTTCCTGCAAAAAGACAACTGAAAAAACTGTCGAAAAAGTCTTTCTAAATGAGTACCCACAAAAATGGCAACTAATTAGAATGTATGGGCAGGTGGCTAACTCAGAATCAAAAGGAACAGACATGAGTTGGCAGGAATCCTACCTGTTAAATTCAAATGGTACATTTACTAAATCACGGGATGTAAAGGGTGTATTAACAGAGGCATCCGGAACCTTTTCATTCAGTACTGTGCAGGGCGAAAAATGTTTGACACTAACTTATCAAACCAACAATTCGATAATAGGAAGTTGTACTTCAATATTGCTGCAAGAAACATTGTTTGCAAAAGCAAATACCAATAATCATATGATTAGTTCATGGGCTAATTGTGATGGCCCGGGATTGGAATATGAGAGAGTTGAATAGAAAGGCCAATTTTAGACGATCATTTATCCCACTTTTATAACCACTTTCCCTGTGGCATGTCCTTCTGCCAGGTATTGCATTGCTTCTGCAGTTTTAGCTAACGGATAATACTTATCGATAACAGGGTTGATCTTGCCATCATTTGCCAGCATCGCAATGAATTCCAAATCTTTTTGTTTTGGCTTCGCTGTAAGGAATTTTATTTTTTTTGAGCCAAAAGAGATCACCCAACCAAAGAGAATGGCTTTGAAAATCTGTGACAAAGCACCACCTATCATGACATAGTTCCCTTTCGGTTTTAAAATCCTTTTGCAGGCCAACAGGGGATAACTTCCATTGACAGCTAAAATGATATCATAAGTGCTGTCGCTTTTGGTGAAATTCTCTTTTGTGTAATCTATGACAAAGTCGGCTCCAAGATCTTTTGTTTGCTCCACGTTTTTGGTACTGCATACCGCCGTTACTGTTGCACCGAAATATTTTGCCAGTTGAATAGCAAAGGTGCCAACACCGCCACCACTTCCGATAATCAGTACTTTTTGTCCTTTCTGAATGTTTCCTTTGTCCCGCAAGGCTTGTAACGCTGTAAGTGCTGCCATGGGTAAAGCTGCAGCAGTTTCGAAGGAGATTTTTGCCGGTTTATGGACCAATAACCTTTCCGGCGCTAAAGCATACTCAGCGAAACCACCAAATCCGTAATCAGCAATCTCTCCGATAACTTCATCACCGGGTTTGAATTGCTGAATGTTTATACCCACCGATTCCACGCGTCCTGCTATATCAGCTCCAAAGATCTTTTTCTTTGGAATAATTCCCATTTTCATAGAACGGTAATCTGCCGCATTTACAGCTACAGCCATTATTTTCACCAAAACTTCGTTGTCATTTGGAACCGGCTTTTCTATATCACTGTAGACAAGTTTGTCAGGATAGGCTTTCTTGTTATATACGATTGCTTTCATATTTAGCTAATTTAAGTTGTTGATTTATATCCTGTTTTTATCTCTATCATGCATTAGAGCCGACACGAGATTGTTTTTCTATAAAGAACGACAATTTCAATGTACCGATCCGGTATTTGTCAATGCAGGTTCTACATTGCCTGTTATTTATGTATTTTTTAATTCCTTTATTCCCCATGGAATATAGGCGGTACACATCAAAGCAGATCCAACAGAGCTTATTAATTCGATATCAGGATTCAGTAAAAGTACCAGACCTATTATTATAAAAATACCCTGCCACTTTTGAATTACTTTTTCCTTCATTAAGCCAATGGTTTGAACAATTCCTCCAATGACCAATGCAAACAACAACCATACGATAAAGAGTAAACCTGCTTTAGACACAATTACCTGTAAGAAGGGTGTAAAAGCGATGAATTGATCTTCAGGAAGCGTATCAAATGCAGACATCGTAAGGCATAAGGCACCTTTATCGACAGCTAAAATAAATGCGCCGAACACACCAATTACACAACCCCAAAATCCGTATGCCTTTCCTTTTCCCTGCAGGATATTCATCACACCAATAAAATAGACAATTATTACGGGAACGGCGAAAGTGACAATCAGATGTCCGATGTGATACATCGAATTATGATGAAACCTGTTAACCAGTTGTTCTACGGTTTGAAGCGGTTCCATTGCCAGTAAATTAGGATGCGTTACAAAACCTATAAAGAGCATCAGCGGATAAACAATTAATGATAGTGCAAAACCTCTCTTTTTAATCGTTTCGATTTTCATTCATCTGAATTTTTGTTGGTTATTCATTTTCTATTTTACCGATTTCAAAAGAACAATTCATAAAGTCTTGGTTTAAAATAATTACCAGACATATGGAATAAGCTTATAGCGGGTTTTATCCGCATATTCAGGATAACCCTTCAATTCATTGATTAAAGTTTTATCCTCCAGGTAAGTCCTTGTCAGGAATAAAATAACCGACAAACCTATTGGGATAATGCTCCAGAGTGAACCAAAGAGTAATGGAAATCCCAATGCCTGAATAACTGAACCCAGGTAAGCCGGGTGTCTTACTACTTTATACAAGCCGGTTTCACAAACGGCATGTTCCCTGTTCGTCTGAATCCGGACTGTACTTGAAAAGAATTTATTTTGCTTTTGGGCAATAAGAAACAGGAGTTGTCCTGAAATGGTAAGGATAATGCCCACAAGATAGCTGCTCCAGTGAAAATCAGGAGACCAATGATAACGCCCGGAATCAAGACCTGCAGTTATATACATTGAAATTGTAATCAGGAACAATAATCCCAATATTGCCTTATCCCATTTCTTGGTACCCTCTCCCGGCTTTGAACGTTCGGTTAAAAGTTCAGCATCTATCCGAAAAACAGTGTAATTTAATAAACCCATTACCAGGCCAATTATCACATATACCAGTCCTTGCCAGTAATCGATTCGGCCGGCACTGATAAACAGGATGGAGAAAAATAACAATGTGCCGATTAAGTGTTTAATCAAATAATTAGTCTTCATATCGTTTTATTTAATATCCGTGTCTCCCTCTCTCTTTTCCTTGTTGCTAACGTTCTTGCTGTCAGTATTTAAAATTAACATAATTGGATACATCTCTTTTGCAGAAAATTGTATCTGTGAATTCCTTTCTCTTCCCATTTCTGTATAACTTCCAGCATATTATTGTATTTTTATCTGCATATGCTTTCGTTTTAATGGCTGATTTAATATTTCCTCCAATCCATATGAATTCTAAGGCAGGTGCAACCCCGTAATTTTCTATTTTATAGGGATACAGAACTTTCCCATCTTCTCCATTCGATTCCCATGATACATAGAGCGTGTCACGAAGAGGCGATTTGCTTTTCCGCTCGATTGTTATTGTGAGATCTGTTAATTTGTTTAAATAGAAAGTCAGGAATTTGGAGTATCTGTTGAGCTCTGTCATTCCTAATTTGTTGGTTGAAAAATCATAAGCCGAATCGCCAACAAGACAAAAGTTATACAAATAGGAATTCCTGACTTTTGTAAGGCGATAGGCGAAACATCCTGAACTGTCAGTTCGAAATTGACCGGCATCGACTGGTATTAACTTATCATCGCTTTTTATCAATGCCTGAACAATGATTGCTCTTTGGGGAATTGTAACTTTGGTGTTTTCATCAAGGACTTTCCCCTTTATTTCAATTTTTCCTGCATGATCTGCACATCCCATAAAAAGTAGCAGTGTAATAAAGGTGATGAAACTGAAGTTTTTCATTGTTCTTTAGTCCTATCATTTAATAAAATTAAAAAATTACAGACGCATCGAAACTTCAAGTCAGTATTGCCGGTTTTTTATTCCAATTTCAGATCTTTTCCTTTTAAATAGGCGACTTCAAGATATTTCTTCCGGGTCTCCGGAGTCACAGATAAAATGGAATGAAAATAGATATGGTCAACCGTTTCAATTCCTGGATATTTCAGTCCCCAATCATCAATTATTCTTTCCATCGAAGCTTTAAATCCTTTTTCACGGTAAACCTTTTCGTTAAAAAAAGTAGGCTGCATAATGATCGCCTTTTTAATTCTCAACAAAGGTATTCTGCCATCAGGATCACCTCTCCATCCGTCTTCATTCAATTTATAGGCAAATCCATAAGTTAAGACTCGTTCCATCCAGCCTTTTACGATTGCAGGAAAGTGCATCCAAAAAACTTGTGTTATAAAAACAAGCACATCGGCTTCCACCACTTTCTTTTGCTGGATGATTACATCTTTAGGTTTTTGAGCATTGATTAATTGAATAAGTTCATCATCCGTCTTGTTCTTTATGAGCAATTTAGCAATAAACCTTCGGATAGGTCCACCGGCAAGAACGGTTATCATCCTTCTCAAATCCATTTGTTGAAAAAGATCTTTTGGCATCTCTTTATCGACAAAATAGGAGAAATCCATGTCTTGAAAAGTGGGATTGAATTTTATCTTGTATAAGTCTACCACCTCGTACGCATGACCTGCCGCTTTAAGGCCATTGACAAAATTGGTGAGGATCGCATTCGTAAACGAAATTGGATTTGGATGCGCATAAATGATTAATACTTTCATGTGAATATAATTTTTTTATTAAAGGCCACATGGAATCGAAGATCAGCGAAGCTAATAGCCATAATGAAGATATTTATTTCGATTGGTGATTCTTCTAACATGGCTATTTCATCGTTTTACTCATTTAAAGGTTATACATCTTTTGAATACGCAAGAAGGTAACTACCGGCCATCTGATCATCGCCATCAGTCGATTGCAAGGGGCAACCGGAACGCGGCCATTTCCTGACTGTTCCGAACGACAAGGAGATCACCAACCAATACGGGGTGGTTCCATGTCTTGCCCTTAATTGCAGGGAACTTCGCAAGTTCTTTGAATTCTTCAGGGGTCGTTTTCACGAGCGCCAGTTCCCCTTTTTCGGATAGTACAAGCAGCAGATCCTGATCAGCCAGTAGCAGCATTTCACCCGCATAACGTCCGCCTTTCCATTTCCGGTTGCCTTTCTCCGTATCAATACAGGCAAGACTTGGACCATCAAAGCCATAGACATTTCCTTTTGAAACCACAAAGTCGTTAAAGTAAGGTTTTAAAGCCTCTGATGACCAGCGTTCTTTAACGGTCCATTCACCTGATATATTCCCGATTGTGAGACGTCCGATACCTTTCCCTCCACCTTCTCCAACTTCGCTGATTAAAATATCATTATCTGAAATCAAGGCTGGTTGGACAATTGGAGCGCCCAGCAACGGGAATTTCCACAGCACCTTTCCATCGGCAAGAGCAAAACTTGTCAAACCTGTTCTGTTCGTAAATAAAATCTGCCTGATACCGGCT
>JANYLE010000165.1 GCA_025363795.1 Mariniphaga sp.
AAACAAGTTCCTTCGCAGCGTCTTTCAAACGGCGATCTTGCGATTTGGGTGAAAGCCCTTCTTCCCTATTCGAGCCGTCAATACCAGGTTTCAAAAGGGAAAGCGTTCAGCGAAAATCCCGTTAAGATTCTGGGCAATACAATTGACAATGGTCTGATTACGGTTAAAATCAATCCAAAGACAGGCGGCATCGAGGAACTCACTTCTTCAGGCAATAAAAATCTGAATTTTGTGGATGCTACCTCAGGTTATGAATTGAATGACTACGCCTTTCTTGATTCAGTCAAGCTGAATAATATCCTTCGCGCCAGCAATGTTAAGATCAGCGTAAAAGAAAACGGTCCATTAGTTGCATCAATCCTGATCGAATCGGAAGCACCGGGCTGCAACAAACTGATCAGGGAAGTGCGTCTGACAACAGGAAGTGAACATGTTGAACTGATCAATACCGTTGATAAAAAGCGGGCCCAAATCAGCAAAAAACCGGGTGACTGGACTTTTGCACAAAAAGGGGGCAAAGAAAGTGTCAACTTTGCGTTCCCGTTTAAAGTTCAGAAAGGGATCATTCACCTGGATGTACCTTATGGCGTGATGGAACCTGAAAAGGACCAGATCGCGAGCGCCTGCAAGAACTGGCTTACCGTGAATCGCTGGGCCGACGTGTCGAACCAGGAAACAGGCATTGCCCTGATCTCGCTGGATGCGCCGCTCATCGAAGTTGGTGGAATTACGGCAACGATGCTCGGATCGCAAACCAATCCAAACATCTGGCGCAAGCACATTGAACCTACACAAACCATTTTTTCGTGGGCAATCAACAATCATTGGGGCACCAATTACAGGGCTTACCAGGAAGGTTTGATAACATTCCGCTATGCATTGCTGCCTCATAAACAATTCAAACCCGAAGAAATTTCAAAATATGCCATTGGTTTAAGTCAGCCTTTACTCGTTAAGCAAGGATCTGCAACCAAAGAAGCTTACCAGAATATTAAGGCCAGCCATCCGAATGCAATTGTTACAGCATATAAACCCTGCGACAATGGAAAAGGAAGAATGATCACGCTCTTTAACGCTTCCGCAGATCATCTTAAATTCAAATTACTATCAAACAACCAGGCAATAGAACCTGTTTGGCTAAGTGATTCCGGTGAAGATAAAAATCAGAAGATCACCGGTGATATTGAATTGTCTGCGTGGGGAACAATTATGCTGAGAATTGAATAGAAAAGAATACGTTTGTGTTTATATTCAATTTTAAAAAATACCTGATTTTTTAAAAAAAGCATCTAATTTTTCGCATAAAAAATCAACCTCATTAGGCACATAGAACGCAGTAGAACAAAGTACTATTGTGCGCTATGTGCCTATATGATAAAAACAAATAAGATTTAAAATAATGAGTAAAGGTTATTTGAAGCATCCCTCCAAATTCAATAATCTTCCGGTTGTGGAAGTAAAGAATAGTCAATACAAGGTTGAAAACGGATGGACAGCAATTTGCAACCAATTAAATAAGGAGATTGCAGCAATTGATGGCAATAAAAAGCTGGTTGTGATTGAAACCTATCAGGGTGTGATTCATGAAGAGCTGATTTTAAACCTGAAAAATGGTCTAAAATTCACCCGTTTCATTCAGGCTGAGGATTTGATGTTGCCCGAAGAAGAAATTAAAAATCTGGTCTTCCAGGATGTCACCAACGACCGTATCTTCGGGTTCATGACCCGGCTGACGATGGATACTTTTTTTGACCCTGAAAAGGTAAAGGCAATTCGGACAGAAATTGAATCGGCTAAAGAGGGAACGCTGGTGATTTATGGCAGTGGTGCAGCTTTGATTTGTCCGAAGCCCGATTTGCTTGTATATGCTGACATGGCTCGCTGGGAAATTCAGTTGCGAATGCGTCAGCATCTTGTCGATAACCTGGGGGTGAAGAATCGTAACACGGCCGACTGGATGCTCCTTTACAAACAAGGCATTTTTGTGGACTGGCGGGTTTGCGACCGCTTGAAAAAGACACTTTTCGACAAATGGGATTTTGTGCTGGACACCAACAAAATTGGTCAGCCAAAGCTGGTTGAAGGAGCAGCCATCCTGGAGGGATTGGAAATCGCTATCAACCGACCGTTCAGTGTGGTTCCGTTTTTTGATCCGGGACCATGGGGCGGTCAGTGGATGAAAGAGGTTTGTAACCTTGATCCCGCGGCGCCCAATTATGCATGGTGTTTCAACTGTGTACCCGAAGAGAACAGCCTGTTACTGAAATTTGGTGACGATGTGATTGAAATACCATCTATTAATCTGGTATTCCGTCATCCCCGCGAGTTACTTGGCGATCCGGTTCACGGACGATTCGGCGACGAATTCCCGATCCGTTTCGACTTTCTGGATACCATGGAGGGTGGGCACCTGAGTTTGCAGGTTCATCCGCTGACCGAGTACATTCAGGAAAAATTCGGGTTGCATTA
>JANYLE010000199.1 GCA_025363795.1 Mariniphaga sp.
AAAAATGACGAACCCGGGAGTGGTGTATATTACCTGGATGAATTGTCTGGATGCAAACTGCAGTTTTAGGCAAACAATAGACGGAGAATGCCAATATCAGGAAAGGACTAAAATTGAAAAGGACAGAACCGGGCGGTTCCATCCTTTTACTAAAACTAACCAAACTAACTAACCTAACTAAACCTAAACTTATGAAAAAAAATGTAATACAAATGTAAGGTACCCGGTGCACCCCACCAAATTTTTTAAGTTAATGAATTGTAAAGAAATTAAAAAATTATGGCGTGGCGCAGAAGTGAATGACCAGCGGTTTGTTAAGGCCAATTTGAAACAACCGGTCACAGAAGTCTGCTTCAAGAGAAGCTGACAAATTCAAACCATTTCTCGACCAGATTTGTTCTTAGCATATGAACAAACAGAACAGATTATCGAAGGCAAGCAGCCCATATCTCAGACAACATGCTGACAATCCAGTGGATTGGTACGAATGGGGCGAAGAGGCTTTATCGAAAGCCCGTAAAGAGAACAAACCGCTGATCATCAGTATTGGATATTCGGCCTGTCATTGGTGCCATGTCATGGCGCACGAATCATTCTCGGACGAGTCGATCGCAGAACTGATGAATACCCATTTTGTCTGCATCAAAGTAGATCGGGAAGAGCGCCCCGATATCGACCGGATTTACATGGAAGCCGCTCAGCTTTTATCCGGACGTGGCGGATGGCCCCTCAACGCTTTTGCATTGCCCGATCGAAGGCCGTTTTATGCCGCGACCTATTTTCCACCCGATCAGTGGACTGATGTGCTCAATCAACTTAGCTATTTATTTCAAACCAATAAAAGCAGAATTTTGGATGCAGCAACTTCTCTTACCGAAGGAATTCGTTCAAATCCATTTCCCAGAATCAGCAATTCAAAGCCATTTGGACCAGCCGAATATTTAGCCACTTATGAAAATCAAATCAGCACGATAGATTTTGAACATGGTGGATACAAAGGAGCACCCAAGTTTATGATGCCAACGGGACTCGAATTTCTCCTTCAATACCACTACCTGACTGGAGATCAGAAAGCATTGGATGCTGTCACCATCTCGCTTGATGCGATGGCAAAAGGTGGAGTTTACGATCAGATCGGGGGAGGGTTTGCCCGTTATTCCACAGACCAATTTTGGAAGGTGCCCCATTTTGAGAAAATGTTATACGATAATGCCCAGTTAATCAAGCTTTATGCACATGCTTTCCAATTAACGAATAAACAGCTTTATGCTGAAATCGTCGGACAAACTATTGAATTTGCAGAACGGGAATTGCTGCATCCTAACGGAGGATTTTACGCGTCAATAGATGCCGACAGTGAACACGAAGAGGGAAAATTCTATGTGTGGACCAGACAGGAAATTGAATCCGTATTGGATCCTAAGACCGCTCAAATCATTCTTCGTTTCTACCAGGTAACAACGTCCGGAAATTGGGAACCAGGAAAAAACATCCTTTACTATAAAACTGAAAAGGCAGTTTTTGCAAGCGAGATCGGAATGTCAGTCACAGAATTAAACCTGATTCTTCAAAAAGCGAACAAATCGTTGCTCGATCACCGCAACCAACGCATTCGCCCCGCGACCGACGATAAAATACTTACGTCGTGGAATGCATTGATGCTATCAGCTTATGCAACAGTTTTTAGAGCTTTTGGTGATGAGCAGTATTTAAAAGGAGCACTCCGCACTGCCCGTTTTCTGGAAGAAAACATGGTTAAAGAGAATGGTCTTCTTTTTCGTGTTTACAAGGATGGGAAAGTGAGCACTGAAGCATTTCTGGATGATTACGCACTTTTGGCTGAGGCCTTCATCAATCTTTATGAAGTGACATTCGATCTGCATTGGTTAAACCTGGGCCAGCTCTTGACTGAGCACGTGTGGAATCATTTCGCCGATCATGAAAACCACTTGTTTTTCTATACATCAGATCAGGCAGAAAATCTGATTGCCCGCAAGCACGAGATTTCTGACAATGTAATTCCGGCATCCAATTCCGTCCTTGCCCATGTTCTTTATAAACTGGGATTAATATTGGAGAATAGCGATTACTCACAAATAGCTGAGAAGATGATCTTTAAAATAAGAAATGAAATCACTGTACAAGGGGCCTATTATGCCAATTGGGCAATGCTTTTGGGAAAACTGACTCATCCTACCTATGAAGTAGCCATATTGGGAGAAAATTCCTTGTCCGTTTCCCACGAAATGCAGAAGAACTATTTACCCGTTTCAATTTTTGCCGGAGGGATCAATGAAAATTTACCCATCCTGACACAACGCTTAATCAACGATAAAACAGTGATCTATGTTTGTCAGAACAAAAGCTGTAAACTTCCGGTCTATTCGGCAAATGAAGCGTTGGAGATGATGCAAAAATAAAGGTGCGAAATTTTGTGTTCGTCTCTTCCTGAAAATTGAAAAGGACAGAACCGGGCGGTTCCATCCTTTTACTAAAACTAACCAAACTAACTAACCTAACTAAACCTAAACTTATGAAAAAAAATGTAATACAAATGTAGGCGGGTTGATGCACCCTACCAAATCTTTTAAGTTAAAGAATTGTAAAATAACCGAAAAGAAATGTTAACCTTTTACTCCAAGGCAAAATGTTAGGGTGAATCAGAATAGTTGGCATCCACATAACAATACGGTTTGCCGTCCCTGATAAAATGGTCATCCTCAGTCTTGATAGATTTGTTTTTTTATGGCTTCGCCGATGCGGACGATGCAAATACAACAAGCGCCAATCCTAAAATGAACAGTATTTTTCTCATCCAATTATTCTGAGTCCTTTTATCTTTTACAGTTTTTCTATTCTTGCAACCCAGCCGCCACCCGGTGCCAACTGAATTTTCATTTTATCACCTGCAGAAATTTTAATCACTTCCTTCTTGTAATCAGTCGCTTCGCGGTCTGCATTTATTCCATCCTTAAATACCACTGCCTGGTAGGAACCAGCACCCAGAAATGAAAAGTCAAGCGTTAATTCGCGTGGGGTCCAGTTGCTCATTGCTCCTACAAACCAGGTGTCGCCTTTCTTGCGGGCAATCGCAGCGTACTCTCCCACCTTCCCATCGAGGGCCACCGTTTCGTCAAATGTAGCCGGAACTTTAGTAATGAAATCGGTACTCTCCTGCTCTTTCATATAGATGGTAGGATTATCAGCCAAAATCTGGAGGGGTGCTTCATATACCACATACATAGCCAATTGCTGGCAACGCGTACCCTGACTCATAGGTGATGCATTTAAAGGCCGGTAGTTTTCCTTTATTGCATTTCGCATAGCTCCCGGGGTATAATCCAACGGGCCAGCCATCATGCGGATAAAAGGAATACTAACTGCATAACGGGGTTGATCTTCGACGGCCCATTTATAATTTTCCAAACCTTTCACACCTTCATATCCGATAACATTTGGATAGGTTCTTTGCAAACCAGTGGGTTTTGAAATTCCATGGTAATCAACCAATAAATGATTCTCGGCTGCGTTTTTGGCTATTTCGTATTCAGAGGCAATGGCAATCTGATCATCGCGATCAAAGAAGTCAATCTTAAATCCTTTAATGCCCATTTTCGAATAAAGCGGAAAAACCTTGTCCATCTGACGGGTAATGTCTAACCACGTTGCCCAAAGAATCACATCCACCCCTTTCTGTTTGCCGTAATCAACAATTTCCTTAAGATTGATTTCGGGTACAATCTTCAGCAGGTCATTTTTGACCGACCAGCCCTCATCCATAACGATGTACCTGATTTTATTGGCAGCTGCAAAATCGATGTAATACTTGTAAGTTGGTGTATTGATACCGGCTTTAAAGTCGACATGGGTAATGTTCCAATTGTTCCACCAATCCCAGGCAACTGCGCCAGGTTGGATCCATGAAACATCAGACAATCTTGAAGGAGAAGCCAGCTTTTGTACCATATCATTGTTCAGCAACTCTTTGTCTTGATTACTAATCACAATTGCACGCCAAGGAAAACTGCGGGCACCATTAGTTTTTGCGATGTAATCAGCTCTTTTGGTTGGGATGAGATTCCGTTGCACCGGTTCAGCAGCCAAAGGATAGGGCGCATAGACACCCATAAAACCTTTGCGGGTTTGATTGATATTCAGGAACATACCCGGATAATCTTCCAGATCGGCTTCGAGAATTACTACTTTTTTATTTCCGCCTACATCAACCAACAATGGGAGAAACGCCAGTGAATCGGGTGCAAATTTTGAAATATTGACCTCTTTATAGAGCGCTTCAAAAGACGTGTTAAAGATTTTGCCCTCCCTGTAATCCCACATATAAGGAATAAATGCCTTGTGATCAGCCGTAAAATTGAAATTGGCTTCTTCGTTCTTGACAATGATTTCACCTTTCTTCTTTGTGAAAAAACGATAGGCTAACCCGTCATTAAACACCCTGAAAATTACACCAAAATCATTTTTACAATTGATTGTAAGCTGATTATACTGATTCTGGATAGTTGTTTTCTTGTAATTTATTGTGGTAATCGGCTGATCAATTTTTTCGGTCTTCGATGAACTGATTTTCGAATTAACACCAAGTACTTCCCCGCTTTCCAACAACAACGAAATTGCCGAAGGAGCTATGATCTGTTGACCGTCGTGCTGAACCGACCAAAGTATTTTAGTGCCAACTTCAACCTTTAATGCAATTTTGTTGTCAGGCGATTTGATCTCAAAGCCTTTGCCTTTCTGTGCATTAAGTATCGTTGAACTCATTAGAAGCACAGTTACTAATACGATTTGTTTGATTTTCATTTTGTTATAATTGGTTTGTATTTGATTTATTTTTTGATTTCACGCTGATCGTAAAACTTTAATAAACAAGTCCCTTCAACGTGTGACCAACGTGGTATGCAATACACACGGTACTGCACCAAATCGTGGTCCGCCCCAATCGGTCTCGTCACCATTACGGTTGCGCAACAGCTTGAATGTTCCGTTCTCATACTGACCCTCTTCGACCTTCAGGTATTGCCATGTTTTACCGGTATTCGCCCCAGTTGGTTTAAAGGTGAAATGGCAGAGCGTACCAATCATTATAAATTCGTTTTCACCCAGCTGCACTACCATCGCTTTGCCAATCGGCCTGGTATTGGTTTGCACCGTACTTCTTCTTGAAGCGCCAAATGTAACAGTCGCCTCCCAAGAGCCGAGATCAATAGTTTGGTTTGCATGATCTTCGCGTTCCACAACAGACTTGATCTTTCCTTCAAAACTCCATTTCGCTAGTTCCCGCATCATAGGACCAGCCATCACATATTCCTGTGAAATAGAAGCGAGGCGCGTTTCGGTTTCAGCCTTTCCCTCACCCATTCCATTGTCATCTATTCCAAATGGTGAAAATCCAATGCCGCCATGTGCCAGAACCGGATAAAAGTACCTTACATATTCCTCCCCCGAACCGATTTCCGGCACAAACAAAGGATTATCAGAGCGGTCGTATAACTCAATCACTTTCAAAGCCTTTTCGCATTCTGGCATATAAATATCAGGAGCGAGTAAGTCGATGGCTGGGGCTGCTGCCTTCCAGATCGGGATCACATTATCGGTTGGACCGCCACTTTCATAGTTGTTCGCGCTGGGGTTACTGATCGGATCGCGAAGTGCGGCATTAACGTACAAAGGCAATGAATTCACCGCCTTACCTGCTGCCGCAACGTAACCGATGTATCGTGCAACCGACCAGGCCTGAAAATATTCGTCAGCATCTTTCCCGAATACCTCTGTCCAGGTTCCCCTGGCCTCAACAGACTTGCTTAAAGCCTTTAGAATTTCAGGTTTGAGCAGTTCAACCGGGACCTCTCTTTCGAAGAGTTTTTGGGTTTCGGCTGAATAATCGCGGACACTTCCCCATGCTCCGGGTTCGTTTTCAACCTGGACCATCAAGACGGTATGCTGTTGATCAACCTGCTTCAAATGTTTCATTACTTCAGTGAATGCTTTCGCATCTGCTTCCATCGCGGCCTTTGCGTGAGGGGAAGGGGAATCAACGGCCTGTCCGTTTTTTCCGGTGATGTTGGGATATTTCGCAGGTTCACGCTTCATCCATTCAGGCATGTAATGGCTACTCCCATTTTTCCAGGTGGCAAACCACAGAAGCACCAGACGTACCTTGCGTTCACGCGCTTGTTTTAACAGCATATCCACGAGCGAAAAATCGAACTTTCCCTGCTGCGCTTCCACTTGCTCCCAGTAAATTGGGACTTCGAGCGTATTAGCATGCATCGCATCAATTGCCGACCACACCTGTGGCATCATGCCCGGCCATGCGCTGGAGTTGTGCGCCTGTCCCCCAAGGATGAAGAACGGTTCACCATCAACCAACAGGGCATGACGGCCCTCTTTTTCGACAATGCGCGGAACCTGTTGTTCTTTTACCTGAGCCGAAACAGATCCGACTACAAATAAAATGAATATGCTTATAATAAGAAACTTAGGCGTATACATTATCATTCGTTTTTAATTTAATTCGTTTTCCTAATTAGGAAAGTGCGCCGATTTTATCGTTGCAAATCGCCATTATCGTGATTTCCAGATCGGGCCAAAATCGGTCTGATCCCATTTGGAAAATACCCATACCACCTTTATATCAGGGGCAACCCCGAAGAAGATCTGAACGATACCCGATTCCTCAGTTTTATTATTTCCTGCAACACAGTTACTAATTACCGTGTTTCCATTGGCCAGTCGGGTGGTGTATTCCCCTAATTTACCACCACGATTCTCTTTGCCCCCTCAACTCCCTGCGCCTGCGCTGACAGATTGATCTCTCCTACTGGTCCGGTCGGACGAAGGATAACAAGGCAACGACCGCGGAAGGTGGTGCAAACAGGCGATTTAAAACTGTGCATATCCGATGGATTGGCACTGCCAATTCCGGCAGCCTCGCCCACCCCAATAATCGTAAAGGTAACAGGCAAATCGTTATCCGGAACCAGGTTACCAGCTGCATCCAGCAGTTCGATTGTAACATACGATAAATCGTTGCGGTTGGCTTTGATCGTAACACGATCGGGAGTTAAACGGATTTTAGCAACAGCGCCCGTAGTTTTCAGTGAAATTGCTTTGGCATCTTTCCCATCTTTTAATCCGATTGCTTTGAGTTCTCCGGGTTCGTAGGGAACGACAAAGGTAGCAGTCAGCTTTGTTGCGGGTGATACTTCCTTTGTGCCGATCACCTTTCCGTTGAGTTCGAGCCGCACAGACGGGAAATTGGAATATACCGACACCGACAGTTTTTTACCTTCCGAACCTTTCCAATTCCACGACTGCCTTTCGTCGGGCCAACCCCACATGCTCACCGTTTCGATCTGCCCGGCAGGAACCGGCGCATGAACGGCCATTTCGAGGTCGCTGATTCCCCAAACCACATCGCGGAAATACGACTGATCTTTCTTAAACCCGCAAATATCGATATCGCCACACCACGCGTCAAACCATGGCCATGGAAGGCTAAAATCTTTCGACGCTTTCACACCATTGGATGTGTGACCAATAGCCGACTCTCCCAAATAATCAAACGCAGTCCATACAAAATCACCGATCACATTTGGCTGCTTTTTCACCATCTGCCAATTTTCGAAAGCCTCTTTGGGAAACGATTCAGTTCCTATGACCATTCTCTTTGGATATAGCTTATAATCATTTTCGTACTCTTTCCACATGTAGTTGTAACCCCCAATATCCAATCCTGCAAATGCCGGTGCGGTATCTTTCCAATCTCTCCCTTTTTGATCCCAGAAGAAACAAATGGCTTCCGTTACCGGACGCGTAATATCGAGTGCCTTAACCGTTTTTACAAGTCGTGCTCTGATTTCAAGCCCTGATGGATCGGCCCTTTCGGGGATCTCATTTCCAATACTCCAGAGGATTACCGACGGATGGTTCCGGTCACGAAGGATCATCGATTGCAGGTCCTTTTCTGACCACTCTTTAAAGTAACGGTGATAATCTTCGGGATTCTTTGGTTTTTCCCACATATCAAACGCCTCATCGATCACAAATATGCCCAACCTGTCGCAGGCATCAAGAAACTGGTGCGACGGCGGATTATGACTCGTCCGGATGGCGTTAAATCCAAATTTCTTCATGAGTTCAACACGGCGTTCCTCTGCCCTGTCGTAAGTGGCGGCACCCAATATGCCATTGTCATGATGCATACAACCCCCTTTGAGCAGTACTTTCTCACCATTGAGAAGAAAACCCAAAAGCGGATCAAATTTGAGCGAGCGGATCCCGAAAGGGGTAATCGTCTGATCAGAAACTGCGCCACCAACTTTTACGACAACCTCTGCTTTGTACAGCGAAGGAGATTCGGGCGACCAAAGTGAAGGTGTTGCCACCGAAAGCGACTGTGCAACAACCAGCTTCTGATCCGGCTCAACCTTTTCGAGCTTTTCATCCGTGGCAACGGTTTCCCCCCGGGGATTGATCAGCGTTGTCACAACAGAAATTTGCTGCTCTTTTGCTGTATTATTTTCGATGGTTGACTCCATCTTAACTAACGCCTTTTCCTTCGAAACTTCGGAAGTTGTTACGAAATTTCCCCATTGTGCAAGATGAACCTGGTTGGTAATAATCAGCTCAACATGGCGATAGATTCCCGATCCGCTGTACCAACGGCTGTTCTTTCCGGGATTATTGACCTTCACGGCAATCAGATTTTTCGGTCCGTCTGGATTCAGAAACGGTGTAATATCATAACCAAACGGTGTATAACCGTAAGGATGAAAACCAACGTGTTTACCATTAATCCAAACATCACTCTCCATATAAACGCCGTCAAAAAGGATGGAAACCTGTTTGTTGACACGCCTTGGATCAAGCATAAAAGATTTCCGGTACCATCCGGTGCCACCCACCACATGACCGGTAGCTCCTCCTCCCGGACTGGCCGACGAAAAAGGACCGATCTGGGTGACACCACTTTGCGGAGCGCGGTCTTCTATGCTCCAGTCGTGCGGAAGATCGAGTGAGCGCCAGGCCGCATCATCAAAAGCGGTTGTTTCGGCACCGGGAAGATCACCCAAATTAAACTTCCAACCTGAATCGAAGAGTTGTGTGCGTACGGCAGGATTAAATTTAGGGGCAGAACATGAAGTCATCAGGAGAACGAGTAATAAACCGGGAAACAGCACCGCCTGATTACGGATCAAACCAATTGCAGTAGGAAAGTGGTTGATTTTCATAAGTCTGGTTATTAAATGTGTTTGGCACTTTTAAAATGGAATCAACAAAAATAAACAATTTTAAAAGCGATCAACAATGGAATAGCGGGTTTATTTAACGCTCGTTATTAATTTGATCCTGTCAATGAAGTTTTGCAATTGGGAGAGCCCTGGGAAAAGAAAAATTATTGGATGACACAATTAATTGAACAGACCCTGTTGTCACAGGTCCCCTGCATCCATTCATCTGTCATAAGCATAAAACTGTTGGTCAGATGCGTCCGCCAGCCCGTCAGATGAATCCGCGGGTGTGTCAGATGCGTCCGCCTGCTCGTCAGATGAGTCCTAACGTTGGTCAGATGCATAAGACTACTCGTCACATGAGTCCAACGGCTCGTCAGATGCATAAAACTACTCGTCAGATGAGTCCAACGACTCGTCAGATGAGTCCGCGGATGTGTCAGATGAGTCCGACCGAATAATAGATAATTTCGGGTTTAGGAATGTTTACGGAACGAAGTTCGTGTGAAGATCCTTCTTGTAAACAAAGGTGCTACACAATATCACAAATAAATATGGGTGCTGCATTTTCTGATAAAATAGGATATCGAAATTGTAGACTTTCATTTGCGCTCCCTTTTCCGGGGATGGAGATAATTCTGATACGACTCGTACCCGGAAAGTATACCTGGCGACAGATTTATCGCTGGGTTAAATCGCGGTTCAGATTAATCGAGATCGTAACCGCCGGATAAATGGAGGCAACATTAATCCGGTGTCGTTTTCCTTCGTGCAAATCGACCACCCAATTACCGACAAAGTAACCAATCCCACAGGCCAGTATCTCATCCGACAAATAATGCTGATTCTGGTAAA
>JANYLE010000212.1 GCA_025363795.1 Mariniphaga sp.
ACTGAGTCCCATGAATGGTGGGTGCGATAAGTAGCCAATTAAAACGAATATCATACCCGACAATGAGAAAAATTTAACCAGTAATCCAAAAATCAGTCCCAATCCAATGATGATCAATCCCCATTCATTGACAAAATTAAGCGTTTGCATCAGACCAGGCTGAATTGCTAATGATTTAAAATATCCGGATAAGAATCCCTTTGAACCTGCCCAATAGCCTGACAATGAAAAATTTGAATACATCACCCTGCCAATTCCTTCATAAAGCAAAAGCCAACCTGTTGCCATCCTAAGAACAACCATTGTACTCAACTGAAGAACGCTCAATGAACTTTTCGATTTTGCCATTTACTTACTGTCGCTACCTGAATTAAATCATTTTTACTCAATCAACATCGCTTTTTGGAGTTGTATGGCCCGCTCCTCGCCTATCAAAATTCTAACGATCTCGAGTGAAAACTGAAGGGCGGCTCCAACACCACGTCCGGTAATAATCATGTCGTCAACAATATATGGAACAGATTGTACGTCAGCTCCAATCAAATGGGTTTCATAACCAGGATAACAGACAGCTTTCTTTCCATTCAGAATTCCAAGATTTCCAAATACAATTGGTCCTGCACAAATGGCAGCAAGATATTTTCCGTTTTCGTGGTATTCAGTAATTTCGGATTTTAATCCTTTGTGTTCATTCAGATTCTTTGCTCCGGGCATACCACCGGGAAGGACAATCATTGTTCCTTTTGAATAATCGACTTCTTCAAACAGGAGATCGGCTTTAATCTCAATATTATGAGATCCTTTTACCATCCGATTTCCAGTAACCGAAACTGAGGTTACATTGAGCCCAGCACGACGTAAAACATCGATAATTGTGACTGCTTCAGTCTCTTCAAAACCTTCAGCAAGATGAATATATATCTGATTCATAATAAACTAATTTTAAAGATTAAACTTAAATCTCCCAAATAAACAACCCTAATTTTAAAGTTTGCCTGCTCCCGCGTCAATTTTCTTCAGCTCCTCCTTTGGATAACTCTCATCAGGTTTTAATGTATTGGCTTTCAAATAATAGAAACGTGCTATTGATATATTATTTTGCTTAATTGCATCATCCCCTTTTTTGATAAAATCTTCATACGCTGCATTAATATTTCTTGATTCAGATCCATTGACAATCGATTCAATCTCCTTTAACCGTGATGAGACATAGTTGTTCTGACTAATTTCGATCGCTTTATTATAATAGAAGCGAGCCACAGGGTATTCTTTTCGATTGAACGCATCATCAGCTTTGCCGAGATTTTCCCTAAACAGTTTCTGATCCGATTCTGTTAATTTATCGGCAAATATCCGGTCAATCTCCTTTAATTGCTGCTGTGGATAGATTTCCCATTTAAGAATCTCCGAAGCGCTCCGATAATAGAATCTTGCAGAACTATAGTTCTTTGCTTTCATTTCCTCGTCACCCTTGGCAATTTTATTTTTATAGTCCTGCATCTTTTCAGCTGTTATTCCCGAATCAATCATCTTATCGCAAGCATCCACTTTTTCGAGCGAATAGTTATCGCCCAATTTGATTTTCAAAGCTTCGCTATAATAAAACCTGGCAACTGACCATTGCGATTTCTTAAAGTTTTCATCGGCAATCTTCAGCTTCTCCTGAAATAATTTTTCATCAACACTAAGTTTGCTATCGGCAACCATTTTTTGATCCACCGATGCCTTTGCAGCAAGAGCATCAAGGATCAACTGAATTTCTTTGATCTTTTCTGGCGGAAGTATTTCGGATGGTCTCACCTTTTGAGCTTCCCGATAAGCTGATATCGCTTCAGAATATTGTTTCGCCGTGTAATAGGTACCTCCACGGGTCATTGCGTCGTTATACATTTGTGCATTTATGCTTTCCTGATTCATAAAGCCTTTAACCTCCTGAATTTTGGTCTTAGGATAAGCTTCATTTGGACGAATCTCAGATGCCTTTGTGTAATTGGTTAATGCAAGATTCCAGTTCTTAGCTCTATAGCCTTCATCAGCCATCCTTACCGCATCGTTGTAAAGTTTAACCTTTGCGCTTTCCTGTTCACGGGCCAGGGCATCGGCCTGTAGCTGAGCAGCCACAATCTTTTCGATTTCGAGGATTCTGTCCGAAGGATAGGTGGCCGTTTGATCAACCGCCAGTGCTTGTTGGTAAAACTGTTTTGAATCAGTATAGTTTTTCGAAGCAAAGAACTGATCTGCTTTATCGATTGCTTCTTTATACTTTTGCGCTTTCATTGCTAATGCCTGTTTTTCTGTTTCAGATTTAGCACGGTCAAGTTCTGCTTGCTGAATAAGCCGCTCAACATTTGCTATTTTAGCGATGACGACTTCATTGCTTTTTAACGACAACGCACTTTTGAAGGAAGTAAGTGCATCCGCATACTTTTTCGTGTTGACATTGGCATCGCCTAAAGCAAGCAAACGGTCAAACTCCTGATCCTTTTTGTTTTTAGCTTCGTTCTCAAGCGCTAAAAGGTGGGTGGCATTACTGAGTTTAACCACAACTTCCTGATTGTTTGGTTTAATCGCTAATGCGCTCTTATAATTATTAATGGCTTCAGTATAATTCTTTACCGTAACATTATCATCTCCTTTCAGCACAAGGCGGTTAAACTCCTCCTCGGTTTTGGCATTGGAAGCCAGCAAATTTGCCAAAAGTCGCTCTGCTGCAGCAAGTTTTACCTTAGCAGCTTCGTCATCCGACTTAATATTTAATGCATCCGAGTAGTTGCGAATGGCTTCCGCATACTTGACCTTAATAACATTCTCATTTCCGGAAGCGATCAACCGGTTAAATTCCTGCTCTTTTTTGAGTCTTTCAGAATCAGCTTTTGCCAATAATTGTTGCGCAGTTGCCAGCTTCGAAAGAGCAACAGAATCAGTTGGTTTTAATACCAGGGCCTCCTGGAAATTCTTAATCGCATCAGCATATTTCAAACTTTTTACATTTTCATCGCCTAAAGCCACGAGCCGATTGAACTCCGTTTCGATTTTTGATTTTTCATTATTTTGATTTGCAAGCAATTTCTCAGTTTGGGCAATTCGCGTCAACGCGATTGAATCGGCAGGTTTGATTGTCAGTGCCTCTTTAAATTGAGCTATCGCTTCGGCATATTTTGATTGATTCACTTTGTCATCACCCAAAGTGATCAAACGATTAAATTCTGCTTCCTTTTTCGCTTTTTCATTACTCTCATTAGCCAATAATTTTTCGGCGTCAGCAATACGAGCCATTGCAATAGAATCACCAGGTTTGATGTTAAGCGCTTCTTTAAAGCGGCTTATGGCATCAGCATATTTTGACTGATTGACATTTACGTCACCTGCCGTAATCAGTCGGTTAAATTCTGCATCAATTTTGGATTTCTCCCCTAACAAAGCGAGCTGCTTTTCGGCATTGGCCAGCCGGGCAACTGCTACCTGATCATTGGGCTTGACCTTTAATGCACCTTTAAAATATTGAATTGCATCGTTATACTTAAGGCTGTTAACGTTCGCATCGCCTAAGGCAATAAGCCGGTCAAACTCAGCCTGCATTTTGCTTTCACTGTCAAGACTTTTTATATCTGAAGCTAATTCTTTGAGCTTTTCCTTCACAAATTTGTCAGAAGATTTGATCTTTGAAGCTTCCGTATAAAGTTTAAATGCGGTTGTCAAATCAGCTTTTTTCTCGAATTCGAGCGCTTCCGCCATTTTTTGATTAAATTCCTTGTCATCAATGTTTTTCAGAGCAGTACTTATCTCATCCTGAATCGCTTTATCTTCGATAAAAACATTTGAATCAAAGTTATCAAGCGTTCCATTTGGAGAATAGGATACTTTCCCAATTGGCTTACCCTCAAAACTTAACCTGGCACCTTCTACTTTTTTATACAATGTGATAACAATATAAAAAGGTGGAAAAATACTGTCCTTCTCCCACACATCTCGTGGAATTACTGTTGATATATTTATTTCTTTGTTATAGTAACCCTCTTTGCTGATGGCTATTTTATATTCCTTAAAATAGTTCAGATTAAGGTCAAATTTTCCAGAAGACGGAATCATCACCGTTTTCTCTATTTGTTTAGTGTCATTATTAATAAGATTTACGACAGCACCTGAAGGATCACCTTTTTCGAGTTTTACCCTGCCCGGAATCTGGAAATACCGATATTTGGCAGCACCATCAGGCACCCTTTTAGATTGACCTTCTGCCTGATAAGTAATTATAAGTGTTGAAATAACGAGAAAAATATGAAGAAAACGAAGAGCCATACAACGGTGATTTGAGCAAACTTTTAAAACTAAACCTATATCTTATCCCAGTAACAAAAATACCATTTTAAAGATACAAATCAATGGTTATGGTTAAATATACCAGAATCCTGCTACTCAAAAACGAAGTGCACCAGAATTATAAAACTTTGGTATAATGGAACGTTACATTAATACGAAGTGCTTTTTATTTTAAATATTTCTCAAAAGACTGACCTTATGGCGCCTTCGTAATCACTGAATCGCTCAGATCAGGATGATTTAATCTGCTCTTTTGGGCACCGTAACTAAAATAAAGGATAAGGCCAATTACAAGCCAGATGCCAAAACGCATCCAATTAGTGATCCCTAACTCACTCATTAAATATAAATTAGTAACCAGACCCAGCACTGGAATCAAGGACCATTCGCGCCAAATAGCATAAAATGTAACGATTACGGAAATGAGTATGAAGAAGGAATAGGGAATCACCCTATCCGAATGAATGAAACTTGCCAAGGCACTTATAGAAAAAAATTGGTCAGAGAAAAAATTCACGCCTGATAAAGAGAAAATCATCAGGAGCAACAACCAGACAGGTAATAGAAAATACCTGCTGTTCAGATATGGAACCTTGAATCCCTTTTCCTTTTCAACCCGTTTACCCAGAGGATTTAAAACTAAAATTCCACCCGAAACCAGGATAAAAGCGAATAAGGTGCCGATACTTGTCAGATCTGTTACTTCGGTAAGGTTCATGAAAAGCGCCGGAACAGCAACCAGAATACCTGTAACAATTGTTGAAAATGCAGGAGTACGGTATTTAGGATGAATCTTACCAAAAACTTTTGGAAGTAAACCATCTCTGCTCATGCTCATCCATATACGGGGTTGTCCAAGTTGAAATACCAACATTACACTTGCCATTGCGATCACCGCGCTTATTGCAATTACTCCTGATAACTGATCGAGATTAATCCGGTGAAAAACAAATGCTAATGGATCGCTGACACCCAGTTCCGCTGAAGAAACCATCCCTGTAAGCACCAAACTTACTGCGACATAAAGCACTGTAGTTATGAGTAATGCCCAAAACATTGAAATGGGAATATCCCGACGGGGGTTTTTGCATTCTTCAGCAGTAGTTGAAATGGCATCAAACCCGATATAGGCAAAGAAAACTCCTGAGACGCCTTTCAGCACGCCGGTTATCCCGTTTGGGGCAAAAGGATGCCAGTTTTCAGGGTTCACATAAAATGCGCCAACCCCGATTACCAGAAGCAGTATACCGATTTTTAGCAAAACCATGATATTGTTGGCCACCTTGGATTCACGAATTCCCACGTAGCAGATCCAGGTTATCAGCACAACAATTCCTAATGCCGGAATATCGGCAATGATCCGAAAATTACCAATTTGAGGAGCAAACATCCAGGCGTTGTAAGCATCCTGAAGGGCAAAACTCAGATTGTTGAACAGCACCCCATCTTTCAAGGCCAATACAGCCTGATGATAACCTCGTAAAGCGGAGACATAATCAGTAGTCAAGTATTGAGGAATGTGAATACCTAAACCATCAAATAGACCGGTAAAATAGCCAGACCATGAAATTGCCACAGCAATATTTCCGATTGCGTATTCCATGATCAGGTCCCAACCAATAATCCAGGCAACTAACTCACCGAAGCTTGCATAAGCATAGGTATAAGCACTCCCACTGATAGGAATTGAAGAAGCAAATTCAGCGTAACACATTGCAGAGAGGCCACATGCAAAAGCTGTAAAAACAAATAACAAAGACACTGCTGGTCCTCCGCTGGCAGCAGCATTACCGATTGTACTGAATATCCCGGCACCGACAATGGCTGCCACACCTAAGGCGGTAAGGTCTACAACGCTTAGGTTTCGCTTCATTTTATCCCCCCGCTCGGAAATAATTTCGGCCTCGCGAAGAATATGAGGAACAGTCTTTTTGCGAAATAAATTTGAAAAATTCAATAATCCAACTATTTTATATTAACAACTATTTATTCGACAATATCTTACCACTAATACGAAGCAATTCGGTCTCGATCTGCTTAGCCTGAAACTGAGCGAGCAGCAAACTATTTTCTGCCTCAAGTTGCATAACCTGTATTTGCCTCAAATCGATATCACTTAATTCTCCTAAACGATATTTTTCGAACGCAATAAAAGTGTTCCGTCTGGATATTTTAAGATTGTCGGCTTCAAATTTAACCAATTTAAGATTATTCAGGTAATTGTTGTAAAGCTGGAAAACCTGGGATTCGATATCCTTGGTAACCTGCTGAAGTTGAATATTACTCGTTTGCTGCTGGATCATTGCGTTGGCTGAATTACGCCGCTTACTGAACCCGTCAAACAAAGAATAGGATAGGCTTAAGCCTGTAACCGGCCCGTAATTCTTATAAGAACTGGTAGTCCCGAAATCATATTTTGAACGGTTATAATTATAATCTGAGAAAAAACTGATCTGAGGATATTTTGGAGAATGAGTGATCCGATAATTCAGGGTTGCAATCTCAGAATTCTGATTTGCAAGTTCTATCTGCGTATTAGAAACCGGAAGGGAGGAGATTAATGTTTTATAATCAGGAAGCTGTTGAAAAGTGATCGTGTCGCTCACCTCGTAATCTGATGCCACGTCCGTAACCAGTAAATTATTGAGATCTGCCTTGGCATTTTTCAAGGTCACCTGTTGCCTGAGAAAGGCTGCGCTATCGGCATTCAAATCGACAATTGATTGCAAATAACCTAATTCAGATGCCGATCCGATTTGATATTTCCGCATAATCAGTTCCCTTCGTCTGTTCGAGAAGTTGATTGCATCCTGTAAAACCTTTAATCTGTTTTTATTCTGAATAATTGAATAGTAGGTAACAATTATTTCAGACAACACATTTTCGACGGTCACCTTTGCTGCAGTTTCACCCTGTTTTTGAAGTAAACTGAGTTTGTCTTTTTGAATGAACATTCTGAATCCATCGAAAAGTACCCAGTCGAGTGACGCACCGATCGTAACCAAAGATGCTTTATCATTATCGCTTTTTAAAACTTCACCATTGGTATACTTTGTTTCAGAACTT
>JANYLE010000259.1 GCA_025363795.1 Mariniphaga sp.
GGTTTTTTCGATCACTGCGCCATTTAATATATACAATGGTTGTTTATCCGTAAACTTAGAACTGAAAGTGATATGTTTTATTATTGGAGAGCCAAAAACCACCTGCTTATCAACCTCAACAACTGTCTCATCCATCTTAACAAGCATTGCATTTTCTGCATCTGGTTTTATCGTAATCGTCTGATATCCTGCGAATGAAAATACCAGTTCCCCTCCTTTCGAAATATTTTTTATTTTGAAGTTTCCTTCCTTGTCGGCGATTACCCCTGTATTGGAACCACTAATGATAACCGTCGTTCCGCCAAGCGGTTTTCCTTCCTGATTTACAACTTTCCCTTTTACAACTCTAATTTTTCCGTCCTGTTTTACTGAATCCTTTTTAACAGCTGGCAAATTCATCGGTGCATTCAGCTCATTCATAGCCTCAACAACCGTAATGAGCTTATTATCTGTTGAAGAGGCAGAAACGGTAGAAATATACTCCGGTTCGCCAAAGGCGTAGAAAACCATCGCTACAAAAGGCAAAACAAGCAGCATTCTGAGTTTTCTGAATGGGGAATCTATCTTCTTTTTCATCATTTTAAATCTTTTCTTATTGAGTGAATAACTAAACGAATTGGCGAGGCTGATGACAGGAACGCCAAATAGCTGGTTCAGGAGCGCTGCCTGGTAAATTGCCGGATTCGAAGTGTGCTGCAAGGCCATTTCGTCAGCCAGGTATTCATGATTTTGGCGGATCAAACGCGCATAAATCCATACAAACGGGTTAAACCACTGCAACATGCAAAGCAACTCGACAAGCAGTAAATCGAACCAGTGCCGCTGCCCGATATGCTCGCGCTCGTGGTTCACGATCTCTTTCGTTTCAATATCAGTGATTGAAGGATGGACAAAAACGTAGGAGAAAAATGAAAACGAAGCGTCATATTCGGTCGTACGCACCAATTTTATGGAGCCACTCCTTACATATCCTGCCTTCCGCAATTTACGGACAACCTTTCCGGTTTGCCAGATCATCCGTAAAGCCAAACCAGCTATCCCAACAACGTAAAACCAAAAGTAGACAGGGATTACGGTAGGAGGTGGCGTCTTAACAACGTCTGAAATACCCGAAGTTGTTATGTAGGCATCTTGTACAGAAGGGATAACAATCGTATAGTGCCAGGTATAAAGCGGGAAAACGATCGACGCAATGATTCCGGAAAGAAGGTAAATCCGGTTCAACCGGAAATACCGTTCGTTTCGTAAGACGATCAAAAATACAAGTGCAAAACCTGTCAGCCAAATGACCGATTTTAAAAGGTACAATCCAATTGATTCCATATTATCCGGATTAATTGCGTTTCGTTAGTTCGGTTTTATACCCCAGTTTTATATGTTCGTTGATCGAAAAAATCATTTCCCGCAGGCAAGGCATCACTCCATCGCGGGAAATGACGTATAAAAGTAATCGTTCAAATCAAATACTTAACTGTTTTTCAATCATTTATTTTATTGACGCGTAGGTTTAATGGAAATACTGTATAGTCTAAAGATGATCATTCGATATTACCTGGTTGCGCTACATTCTGTATATTGAATATCATTTTATACACCCTGCCACTTATCTTGTGAAAATCAAAACAACACCATCTATTGCCTTATCACCAAAAATCTCAAGGGCTGACTTACCCTTTAAGACATTCATTGACGCAATATCATTGGAATTAATTGAGTCCATTTTAGCCTTATCAATTAGTGTTCCGTCCAAAAAGATCAATGGTGTTTTTTTCGATGAATCATCAGATTTGACCTGTACTCCAGCTATTGGAGGAGGGATTGGTTGAGAACTTAATGGGTTTATTTTATCTTTCCTGTCAGCATTAGGGATCATTTTAACTGCCATCGCTTTACGCATATCAGGTTTCACAAATACAGTTTGCAAATCGGAGTTTATGAAAACCAATTCACCATCCTTGGGGACACTTTTCAAAATGAAGTTACCCTCTTTGTCAGTAATTGCCATGTTAGTTGTACCCTTAATAACAATTGAAGTCCCTCCCAACGGTTCTCCTTTGGGATTAACGACTTTCCCTTTTACATCGCCCGAAACAAGTTGGGAACTTTGAATTTCACCTGGGAAAGTCAGTTTGGGCGAGTTGTACCCTAGGTTCGCGAAAGCGCAGAAAACCATTGTAATGAATGGCAATACAAGTAGCATCCTGACTTTTCTGAGGGGTGAATCTATTTTGTTTTTCATTATTTTGAATTTTTAATATTAAGTGAACAACTATAATAAATGGCTGATCAATACGCTGAGATACGCGTGGTAAATGAATCTTTCAAGCCAACCATTATTACTTTTTCTCAGTCATTTATTTTATTGAAGCTTAAATTCAATTGGCATTGTATAGGCAATATCAACTGCTGTACCCCTCTGCTTTCCTGGTTTCCAGTCTGGCATTGAGTTAACCACCCTGATCGCTTCGGCGTCAAGTGCAGGATGAACACCCCGGATTACTTTTGCATTTTCAACCTTGCCATTGCTGTTTACAACGAATGTCACAAACACTTTTCCCTGCACATTTACCTTCTGCGCTTCAGCTGGATATTTAATATTCATGGCAATAAATTTCATTAAAGCATCCTTTCCTCCAGGGAAATCTGCCATCTGTTCAACTACTACAAAGACTTCTTTATTCGTTTGCTGACTTTTAGAATTAACGATTACATCGGCTTTAGCATTTTCATTGGTACGAACATTGACATCAGCTTTTGCATTGGTACTAACATTGACATCAGCTTTCGCATTGACATTAACATTTACATCAGCTTTTGTATTGACATTTTCCTTTTCTGATGATACCGCCGGCACTTTCTTTAAAGTAACCAAAACGACACCATATTTCCCTTTTTCACCATACTTATCAGTTGCTGACTTGTCCTTAAAGACCTCCATAGATTCAAAATCGTCAGTATTAATTTTGTCAAATTTGCTCTTGTCAATTATTTTGCCATCAACAATAAACAACGGAGGATTAGCGGAATCGCTTAATTTATTTTTGCCTGCACCGGAACCTGAATCTGTAACAGGAGGTTTCGGCCCGTATCCAACGGCAACCACCCCTTTTTCAAACTTCACGGTATCAGCAACCATCGTTATGGTCATTTGTTGATTAAAATCCTGTTTTTGCATCACCGTTTTAAATCCAACAAATGAGAATGCAATTTTTGCTTCTGTGGGAACACTGTTCAATTTGAAGTTGCCATCTATATCAGCGATTGTTCCAATTGTAGTACCGGAAACAATTACCGAAGTTCCATGCAACGGTTTCCCGTCAGCTTTCACAACCTTACCTTTTACATCATTGCCATCTGTATTAACATTTACTTTATCAGTCGGGAATGTATTAGTCGGATTAATATACTCCGGTTTCGCAAACGCATAGAAAATCATCGCCACTAAAGGCAAAACGAGCAGCATCCTGAGTTTTCTGAATGGGGAATCTATTTTCTTTTTCATCATTTTAAATCTTTTCTTGTTGAGTGAATAACTAAACGAATTGGCGAGACTGATCACAGGAGCGCCAAGCATCTGGTTCAGAAGCGTTGCCTGGTAAATTGCAGGATTCGAAGAGTGTTGCAAAGCCATCTCGTCGGCGAGGTATTCGTGATTCTGACGGATCAAACGAGCGTAAATCCACACAAACGGATTAAACCACTGCAGCATACATAGCAATTCGACAAGCAGTAAATCGAACCAGTGACGTTGTAGAATATGCTCACGCTCGTGGTTCACGATCTCTTTCGTCTCAATATCAGAGGTTGAAGGATTGACAAAAACGAAAGAGAAAAATGAAAACGATGCGGCATATTCCGCGGTACGTACAAGTTTCACGGAACCGGTCTTTACATATCCGGTCTTCCGCAATTTCCTGACAACCATCCCAGTCTGCCAGATCATCCGCAAGGCCAAACCTGCAATACCAACCAAATACAACCACCAGTAAATGGGGATTGTAGTTGAAACCGGTACAACAGTTGCCACAGCTGAAACGCTGGAAGTTGTTGTGAAGGCGACTTGTACGGTAGGCAAAATAACAGCATAATGCCAGGTATAAAACGGAAATGCGACCGACGCAACAATCCCCGAGAGGAGGTAAATCCGGTTCAACCGGAAATACCGCTCGTTGCGTAAAACCGTCAGGAATACAAGCGTGAAACCAGTCAGCCAGACGGCCGATTTTAAAAGGTATAGTCCTGTTGATTCCATGTTAGTCGGTTTTTTTGCGTTTTGCCAGTTCCATTTTGGTATCCTCAAGCAATTGCTCAAGATCTTTGATCGAAAGGTCTTTCTCGCGGGCAAAGTACGATGCCATCGC
>JANYLE010000286.1 GCA_025363795.1 Mariniphaga sp.
CAGCAAGGCAGGAAGGCATTCTTGATGAAAAAGCAAAAGAGCTATCGCAAAAATACTCAACAACAATTATTCCTGTATATTTTGACGTCACGGATCTAAATGCAATAAAGCAGACTTTTATGAAAATTAATAAAGAATATAAAAGACTTGACTGCATTGTAAATAATGCTGGGATTATGGAAGATGCACTTATTGGTATGGCTACTGAAAAAACGATGCAGAAAACCTTTGCTGTAAATGTTTTTGGTCCAATAAATTTGATTCAATATGCCACAAAGCTGATGAAGAAGCAAAATTCTGGGAGTATAATTAATATCTCATCTATAGTTGGAACAAATGGCAATTCAGGGCAAATAGTCTATTCGGCCTCAAAAGGAGCAATAATTTCTCTAACAAAGACCGCATCTAAGGAACTTGCTGCAAACAATATCAGGGTAAACGCAATTGCTCCGGGTATGATTGATACAGAAATGTTTCGTTCAATCGGTGAACCTCGTATTTCAGAACGAATTTCAAAAATTGGCATGGGTCGATTAGGCACTACTGAGGAGGTGGCAGATGTGGCTTTATTTTTAGCCTCTGATCTGTCAGTATATGTTACAGGTCAAATTATAGGAGTTGATGGTTCAGCAGTCATTTAATGTAAATTCAACAAAAAAGATGTTGTCCGTTAGCCTTTTAAAACAGTACCATGAAAATATTGCAATAATATCTTCAGAAGATGAATATTTTAGTTACAAAAACATTTTTGATATTTCCGCTGAAATATATCGCAATATTGATCACCGTTGCCTGATCTTTTGTCTATGTAAAAATCAAATAGGTTCTCTTTGCGGTTATATTTCATTTGTGCAGAATAGGGTTATACCGGTAATGCTAGACGCTGCAATGAACAAAGATTCGTTGCAAGAATTGATTACCAAGTACGAACCAGAATACATCTGGCTCCCATCCAATCAACTTACTGAATTTCCAAATAGTCAAGAACTATACTCTATTTTAGATTATTCACTTATAAAACTTAAAACAGTCAATTTTTTCCCCTTGCACGATGATTTAGCTTTATTATTGACGACCTCAGGCAGCACTGGTAGTCCCAAATTAGTTCGGTTGAGTTATGAAAATATCCAGGCAAATGCTGAATCTATCGCCGAATATTTGTCCATAGATGAGCATGAACGGCCGATTACTACGCTACCAATGAATTATTCATTTGGACTCTCCATTATAAACAGTCATCTATTAAAAGGCGCAACCATCCTTTTAACTTCAAAATCTTTGATGGAGAAAGGGTTTTGGGATTTCTTAAAAACCCGGAAGGCTACATCTATATCAGGTGTTCCTTATACTTTTGAAATACTGAAAAAACTTCGTTTCTTTCGGATGGAGTTACCTTCGATCAAAACTTTAACCCAGGCTGGTGGGAAACTGAATAATGAACTAAACAAAGATTTTGCAGAGTTTAGCCAACAATCCAACAAACGTTTTTTTGTAATGTATGGTCAGACCGAAGCCACCGCGAGAATGAGTTATTTACCACCGGAATATTCCCTCTCCAAATTAGGTAGTATGGGAGTGGCAATACCCGGAGGAGCTTTCAGTTTAATTGATGAATCCGGAACCATCATCGAAGGTAGTGATATTACAGGCGAGCTTGTTTACTGCGGAAAAAATGTTTCGATGGGTTATGCGGAATGCGGTTCTGACCTGCAGAAAGGAGATGAAAATAATGGAATTTTACTTACAGGGGATTTAGCAAAAAGAGACAGTGATAATTTCTATACAATTGTTGGAAGGAAGAAACGATTTATAAAACTATTTGGGAACAGAGTAAATCTTGATGAAACAGAACGGATATTGAAAAGTATTCTGACTGATTGCGCATGTACAGGTGAAGACGATCACATGAAAATTTATATCACCGACAAAACCAGAATTGATGAGGTGCGGACATTTATTTCTTCCAAAACTGGGATTCATCATTCTGCATTTACAGTTATACAAATAGATATTATCCCCAAAAATCCTTCCGGCAAAACAATTTATTCGAACCTAGGTACTATATAATGGACATCGCTGAATTACTTATTATTCCACCCTATTCCCTTGGGGGAAACGAAAAACAAATAATTTTAAATTCGTTTCTGACTAGGCTTACAAGACACCATTACGACAATTGTCCGGCCTACACTAGAATGATGGACGGGATTGGGTTTGATTACAATAAAGATTATAGTATCGCTGAATTGCCCTTCTTGCCGGTCAGACTTTTTAAAATGTTTGATTTGTTGAGTGTTGAAAAAGAAGAAATTGTAAAGACAATGACTTCATCAGGAACCTCAGGCCAGACAGTCTCCAAAATCTACTTAGACAGAGAAACTTCTGCAAACCAAACAAAAGTCCTGACAAAAATAGTTTCTTCATTTATTGGTAAGCAACGGGTACCAATGATTATTATTGATACTGAAGCTGTAGTTAAAAATAGAAACTTATTTTCGGCGCGTGGAGCTGGAATTCTGGGTTTTTCAATGTTCGGAAGTAAGCGAATTTATGCGCTGAATGAAGAAATGGAGCTAAATACAGAATTGATTCTGGAATTTCTCGAGAATCATAAAAATGAACGAATTTTCTTATTCGGTTTTACTTTTATGATCTGGCAACATTTCTATAAACAGTTGATTGAAAAAAAGATCAACCTGGATCTTTCGAACGCGGTCTTAATCCACGGTGGAGGTTGGAAGAAATTAGTTAGTGAATCAATTTCATCTTATGATTTCAAAGATAAACTACAAAAGGCATGTGGAATAAAACACGTTCATGACTACTACGGGATGGTTGAACAGACTGGCTCAATTTACATGGAATGTGAGTGTGGTCATCTTCATACACCCATATTTTCTGATGTTTTGATCAGACGTGCATCAGATTTCTCGATAGCAGATATTGGGGAAAAAGGAATTATTCAGGTAGTTTCTGTGTTGCCATTTAGTTATCCTGGTCATTCATTGCTAACTGAAGATGAGGGAATATTACTTGGAGAAGATGATTGTTCTTGCGGACGATTAGGTAAATATTTCAAAATTGTTGGACGATTAAAAAATGCAGAAATCAGAGGCTGTAGTGATACCTATGCAGAAAAATTTTAACGACGTTGAATTTCTCTTCCCGAGAGAATTCGATATGGATAGTTTTATTCAAGCTACTCCATTGGAACCTTTCTCAGATAATTCCATTGAATATCTGAATGCATTGTCACTTGAATTAAATAAGGACAAAGACATCAGAAACTATCCGGATGTAGCAACATTTGCATTCTTTTGTAGAAAAGCAAATATTCTTCATTTTAAAAAGGATTTCTCACAGCAAGATATACTCAGATTAGGCAGAGGAATTATCTTTCATATTGCTCCATCTAATGTTCCGGTTAACTTTGCTTATTCTTTAATCTGCGGATTACTTTCAGGAAATCTTAATATTGTAAGAGTTCCTTCAAAAGAATTTGAACAAATTGATATCATATGCAATGCAATGATAAAAGTGAGTATGGAACCAAAATATCAGCCATTTTCTTCCAGAATAGCGCTTGTCAGATATGCCCGTCAAAATTCAGCCACAGCATATTTTTCTTCCATTTGTGATGTGCGGATTATATGGGGAGGAGATTCCACAATCGAACAAATAAGAGTCAATAAGATCCCCCCCCGTTCGTTTGATGTTACTTTTGCTGATCGATATTCGCTGTGCGCAATAAATGCAGACAAATATATTAGTGAAACTTCCCCCGAGAAGATTGCTTTAGGATTCTATACTGACACTTACTTGTTTGACCAAAATGCATGCACAGCTCCTCATTTAATTATTTGGCTTGGTAGATCGGAAAAGATTGAAAATGCCCAAAGAATATTTTGGGGAAATTTATATGAATTGGTAAAATTAAGGTATAAGGTACAACCTGTAATTGCAGTTGACAAATTAACTTCTTTCTACAATCAGGCAGTTCAACTAAATAATGTAAAAAAAACAATTACACCCGACAATTTGATTTGGAGAGTCGAGCTTAACGATTTATCAAAAGACATTGAAGAGTATCGTTGCACCAGTGGTTATTTTTCCGAATACAGGGCAAAATCACTATTTGAACTTTCAAAAATAATTGACCGAAAATATCAAACGCTTTCCTATTACGGAATCGAAAAAAATGAATTGATTCAGTTTATAACTAAGGCAAAACCAAATGGGATAGATCGGATAGTTCCCATTGGAAAAACCACTGATTTCTCACTGACCTGGGATGGATATAATCTTATAAATACGCTTTCAAGAATAATTGAAATTAGATAAATTTACTAAAACGGTATATCTATCAAATAATTTTCTTAAAAGGCAGCTTGAAAAGATCATGCTTTCTGCAAATAAAACAACATAATAATGCAAATAGAGATAAAAACCTCAAATGAATTGAATATAGATGATTGGCAATCATATACCGATTCATTTAATCAGGTATTTTCAAAATCTTTTGATGTCAATCACTTCAAAAATAAATATTTAAATACAATTGATAACTTTTCCTATCATGCACTTCTAAAAAACCAGAATCTAGTTGTTGGCGGTTTTGCAATCATTCCATATGAATATTATATAAATAATACAATAATACGTGTTGGATTAACTGTAGATGTATTTGTTAAAGATAACTTTCGCTCTGATCTTATGGCATTATATAAAATGTACAAAAGCATAAAAGAGGAACTGGTAAGACGCAATATTGCGTTAGTTATAACGAACCCTAATGATGCGGCATATCTGTATTGGAAAAAATTAGTAAAATTTAATGATGTAGGCAATCTAAATTATTACACCCTACCAATAAAAATTTCAAATGTGGTTCCAAAGCTTCCTAAGGTATTAAATCCATTTTCAATTTTAATTTCTAAAATATTATTGATTTTTTCGTATACATTAGCTTTTAATCAAAAGATTCTTCCAATCAGATTAAATCGTGCAAATAGCATTACCGAAAAACAGCGATACACAGACCAACATAAAAAAATATTCATTAAAAACGCTTTCTTTTCTTATCGTATAGTCAATGAATCGGGTATTATCACCTGCTATTTAATTGACTTTTATAATATTAACAAGAGATTAAAAGATTCATATTCTCTGAACAAAGCAATAAGCCACATTATTACATTGCATAAAATAGATATAATAATTTTTGTTGGAAAGATATCTTTTTTTCAAATTCTTTTATTTAAACTTCCTTTCAAATTAGAGCCCAGGCATTTACATTTTATGGTTGATATCATTGACAAGGATAAAATAAAAGATCCTGAATTAGCTTATAATTTCCAAAATTGGGACTTCGGTCTATTTAATTATGATGTGCGATGAATATATTAACTTTTGATGTTGAGGAGTGGTTTCATCTTCTTGATAATGACTCGACTAAAACCATTAAAGAATGGTCCCAGTATGAAAGCAGGATTCATTCAAATATGGATCGCATTTTCAATTTTCTGGAAAAAACAAATCGGAAAGCTACTTTTTTTTGTTTGGGATGGATTGTCGAAAAATATCCTGACGTAATTCGCGATATCGTCAATCGCGGATATGAAATAGGTTCTCATTCTCGTATGCATCAATTGGTTTACGAACAAAACCCAAAAGATTTTCATGATGACCTTGAATTTTCCATTAAAACAATGGAAGATATTTCGGGTAAAAAAGTAAAATATTTCAGAGCTCCAGGGTTTTCAATCAGGGAAGACAATAAATGGGCGTTCGAAATAATGGCATCTTTAGGAATTGAGGTTGATTGTTCCGTATTTCCTGCAGTACGTTCACATGGAGGTTTCCCTTCTTATACAAATCCGTCGCCTTCAATATTGAGGTACAATGGAATTACGCTTAAAGAATTCCCAATTAACTATGTTTCCTATTTTGGGAAACCTTTCATTTTTTCAGGTGGCGGATATTTTCGGTTAGTTCCTTATCCTCTTATTCGCTATTGGACTAAAAATTCCGATTATATAATGTCATATCTTCATCCGCGTGATTTTGATTCCGATCAACCTGTCATAAAAGAATTGTCAACGTTGAGAAAATTTAAATCCTATGTTGGCCTGGATAGCGCCGGGAATAAACTTGAGCGATGGCTCACCGATTTTGAGTTTGTGGATATTGGCACTGCAATAAAAGCAATTAATTGGGATGAAGTACCTGTGGTGAATATTTGTAAATGATATTTACATAAAAAACATTTATTTTTTATGATCGATAGAACGATGAAAGAAAAATCTTTAAATCAAAAAACAGTTGCGATTTGGTTTACTGGTCTTTCCGGATCTGGCAAAACGACTTTAGCCGAAAATATTGAGAAGGTATTATTTAGCATGGGGTACCTTACACAGATTTTAGATGGAGATACGTTAAGACTAGGGTTGAACCAAAATCTTGGCTTTTCAGAACAAGATCGGGAGGAAAATATCAGGCGTGTGGCGGAAATTTCTAAACTTTTTATTAATTCCGGAATTATTTGTATCAATAGCTTTATAAGTCCAACACATAAAATCCAACAATTGGCAAGAGATATTATCGACAGGGAACATTTCATTGAAATTTTTTTAAGCGCGTCTCTCGAAATTTGTGAAAAAAGAGATGTCAAAGGGTTATACAAAGAAGCAAGAAACGGAAATATTAAAAATTTTACTGGAATTGATTCCCTATATGAGATTCCTATCAATCCCGATTTAGAGATTAACACCGGGGTTCTATCAGTTGAGGAATCCGTTGTGAAATGTTTGGAAGTTATTATACATCGTATATCAAAATGACTAAATCTATTCAGAAAGAGTGATTGCACCTCTTCAAAATGCCTTTGTTTCGCATTTAATATCTGATGTCCGGCCTTCAGGTGACTATATTTCACTTGCACCTTATTTTGCACGACCATTCACCGACTTTGTTTCATGCTCCACGTATTTTGCGCGACTCTCCGCTGACTTTGTGTCACGCTCCGAGCATTTTGCGAGACCTTCCGCTGACTTTGTGTCACACTCCGGGTATTTTGCGGGACCTTCCACTGACTTTGTGTCACACTCCGCATATTTTGCGAGACCCCCCGCTGACTTTGTGTCATACTCCGGGTATTTTGCATGATTGTCGTTATCGCGGAACGACTTTAATCAGATTTTATACTCAAATAAGGATAGGACGATAGCCGAAATTCGTTCTTCCAGGTCATAAAAAAAACCGATGCGCCATGCACTGGGTTTTTCGAATTTCATTACCCCGAATTTGGTAATGAAGCACATACTAATTCCGGATTTGGTTCATATTTTTACCAGATTGTCAGCCCCCTGAACAATTAACCATAGCTGCATGTGCACTTTCACAACAGGCGAATAATCACGCTTTATCTGCCTGTGGCGATTCCGGACCGGGTTTGCTTTTCCCGCGACCCGTATAACCCACAATGATCCTTGCATTGCAGTACTCGCGGTAAAAATCCGGATTTTGATACTGATAAGGTGCAACCAACCTGTCAATCACCTCTTTCAGTAATTTGTCCATTGACTTAAACACTGCAATGATCTTTTCAACTGATGACTTCGAAACAGTAGTTGCCATCCGCTTTTGAGGAAAAGCACCTTTAAAGTCAGCAAGCATTTTTTCCATACTTGCAAAGTCTTCATCAGTAAGAAAAAACCGCACAAGCTTATCCCGAATCGGATCTGCCTGACGATACAACATGGTTACCACATCGAATAAAATTGGGTCAGGAAGACGGTTGAAATCAGTCAACTGATAACTGACCTTCGTCAATAAAGCAGTGTCTTTCTGCGTCGTTGCGTAAGCCTTCAATCCTACCGCAAATTTAAGCGCGTGAAGCGTGAAACCGGTGCGCAATTCATATTTATACTGCGTCAGACCCGTATTGTCCACGACGAGCACCTGTTGTACCTCACCAATCGAATTGAGCCCATCTTTCAGTTTCCGGCGGGCTTCGTTCAACTCTTCATTCCCGGCAAACGTATCTGCAAACTTGTCCAGAGAAAGATCCGTCGCAACGTACATGCGACCTTTGTTAATCAAACTTTTTCTCATAAATTTTCATTTTAATTTATAATTAAACAAATTTATCACAAGCGAGTCTGACTGATTAAAAAAAGCAACTGTAATCCGGGAATAGATATTGTAGTATTGAACAACTAATCCGGAGAAAAGATACCTGGGGCTGAATCAATAAACTTGCTGATATCCTTAATACTAATATGGCATAAAAAAGTTTCGCCAAATGTGAAAAAAAGACAATAATATTTTATCTTTTAGAAAACAATTATATAAGTATTCCATATCGTTTACATTTCTTAATTAACATCCGAAATTATCTTCAGAAGCTTAAGAATAACACTAGATCAGAATAAACTATTTGTTGAAACTTAAAAGAACATTGCCTATCCGTCTTATTGACGTAAATTAATAAACTACATTTCAAATGACTAAACGAGTCTTTGTCAGCGGCTGCTACGATATGCTTCATTCGGGGCATGTAGCCTTTTTTGAGGAAGCTGCTTCTTATGGCGATCTTTATGTTGGATTGGGTTCCGACCGGACGATCAGTCAATTGAAAGGCCGTAAAACAATCAATACAGACTGTGAACGGTTATATATGGTAAAAGCCCTGCGCATGGTCAAAGATGCGTGGATCAACAGCGGGTCCGGCATAATGGATTTCGAAAAGGAGGTCCTTGAATTACGTCCCGATATCTTCTTCGTCAACGAGGATGGTTTTACACCAGACAAACAAGAGTTCTGTCACCAATTGGGGATAACGTTAAAAGTAAGCAAAAGAATTCCAAGTCAGGGACTTCCGGTCCGATCAACAACCGCGTTACGCAAAGAGTGCCGGATCCCATTCCGTCTTGATCTGGCAGGAGGATGGCTTGATCAGCCATTTGTCTCCAAATACTATCCAGGCCCGGTGATCACGATCTCGCTTGAACCAGTAATTGAGTTCAATGACAGATCAGGTATGTCGAGCAGTACACGTGCCAAAGCGATAGAGCTCTGGCAATCGGACATTCCGGAAGGAGATAAGGAAAAGCTGGCCAGGACCCTTTTCTGTGTTGAAAATCCTCCGGGAACCAGTTATGTCAGCGGATCACAGGATTCAATCGGAATTGTTTATCCGGGAGTCAATAAACTTGATTATCCCCGGGAAAACTATTGGCCCAGCCAAATCACTTCGGTTACAGACGAAAACACATTGACCTGGATTGAACAACATTTGTGGATGATCAATCTTTCACCCCGTGTGAGTGGCTATAATGTATTGTCAGATACCCAAATAAATAGCGAAGGCGCGCGGTTGCTTGCAGATGCAGCAGAAGGCGTTTGGAAAGCAATAGCTGACAAAGATTTAAAAGCATTCGGCGAAAGTGTCAGGAAATCGTTTGAGGCACAAATCGCCATGTTCCCCCATATGGTGAACCCTTATATCCTTGAGCAGATTCGCTTTTACAAACCTGAAGCATTGGGTTGGAAGATCTCAGGAGCAGGAGGTGGCGGATACCTGGTATTGGTTTCAGATCATCCTATCAAAAATGCCATTCAGGTCAGTATTAGAAGGTAAAAGAACGTTACAAGTCAATCCCATTCCATTTGGAAATTCTAATATCTCCGAAATTTTTACTTATTTTGTAAATTATCGTTCATAACTGAGTGTTCAATTAGATCAAAAGTTTGCTTCAGTTCTCTAAATTAGTTTTATCAAGATTTCAGAATTATATGCTCTCACTCCTCTTTTCAATACCACAGTGGTTACGCGCGACACTCAGCATCGCCTACCTGGTCTTAGTGGCCTTCCTGTCGCTGTTACCGCCTAACGACTTTCCCGACCTTCCGCTATTCGCAGGGGCAGACAAAGTTGTACACACCTGCATGTACCTCGGTCTCACATGGCTGGCTTGCTGGGCAATGCATGCAGAGATCAAGAACAATTGGTATTACCTGATTGTCTTTCTTTCAATAAGTTGGGGAGTTATTATGGAATGTTTTCAATTCCTCATGCACCTGGGTCGCTCGTTTGACTTTTATGATATGATCAGCAATACAGTCGGGACCGTCATAGGGGTTACTATCTATATCGTGATGGCCCAACTAAAAAGAAGAATAGATTTAAAACGGGCTGAAAACCAGATCGTTTGAAGAGATACATTACCATCCATAGATATACAATAATCTTAAAGTGATATTATGAAAGGAATAATACTTGCCGGAGGTTCCGGTACACGTTTGTACCCGATCACAAAAGGGGTATCCAAACAATTGCTGCCCGTGTATGATAAACCGATGGTTTACTACCCGTTGTCAACATTGATGCTTGCAGGAATCAAAGATATTCTGCTGATTTCAACGCCGGAAGACATTTCAATGTACGAACGGTTACTGGGAAGCGGAAAAGAGTGGGGAATCAATATCTCCTACAAAATTCAACCCTCACCCGACGGACTTGCGCAGGCCTTTATCCTTGGCGAATCGTTTATTGGCGATGACGATGTTTGTCTTGTATTGGGAGACAATATCTTTTATGGCTATGGATTTTCAGGAATGCTCCGCGACTCGGTTGAGTTGATCAAAAAGGATAAAAAAGCCGTGATATTCGGTTATGTAGTATCTGATCCAGAAAGGTATGGCGTTGCAGAAATCGACAAAGAGGGAAATGTGCTTTCACTGGAGGAAAAGCCTGTTGCTCCCAAATCAAATTTCGCAGTTGTCGGGCTTTATTTCTATCCAAACTCGGTGATCGGAATAGCGAAAAACATCAAACCATCTGCGCGGGGTGAACTCGAAATCACAACAGTCAATCAGGAATATATGAACCGCAAACAGTTGAAACTATCGACAATGGGACGTGGTTTTGCATGGCTTGATACAGGAACACACACTTCTTTGATTCAGGCTTCGAATTTTATCGAAACAATTGAAACGCGCCAGGGATTGAAAGTTGCCTGTCCGGAAGAGATCGCTTACCGTAACAAGTGGATCACTAAAGAGGAGTTACTTGTCCTTGCCCAACCCATGATCAAAAACCAGTACGGTCAATACCTGATCCGGTTAGCCGCAGAGTAATACCATTCATGAAAATAGAATAAAGATGAAAGTTATATCCACTGATATTCCTGAAGTATTAATTTTTGAACCCGATGTGTTTGGTGACCATCGCGGCTACTTTTTTGAATCATTCCGGCAGGATATTTTCGAAAAAAATGTAGGTAATATCCCATTCATTCAGGACAACCAGTCGAAATCAGGGTTCGGCGTATTACGCGGACTTCATTTTCAACGCCCTCCCTTCACTCAAGCCAAATTGGTACAATGTCTGCAAGGCGAAGTTATTGATATTGCAGTTGATATCAGGATTGGCTCCCCAACCTATGGGAAACATGTTCCCGTCCATCTTTCGGAAGAGAACCATCGTCAGTTGTATATTCCAAGAGGATTTGCACATGGGTTTGTGGTATTAAGTGAAACTGCCGTGTTCTCCTATAAATGCGACAATTACTACAACCCTGGCGCTGACGGGGGTCTTGCATGGAATGATCCGGATATAAATATTGACTGGGTGCTCAAACCAGACGAGATTCAACTTTCTGAAAAAGACAAAAACCAACCTTCATTGTCACAGATCATCTGTTTCGAATATAAAGATTTCAGATAAGCTATATAATTCAAAACCGAATTGTTACTTTTACGATAGAATATCAGGAATCAACCTGGCACTAAACGAAATCCATCTTCATGAAAACTCCTGTTAACTATTTGATCATCATCAGCCTGCTTGCTATCATAACCTTTAGTGGATGTAAAAAAGGTGGAAGTCCCGTTCCTGAGCCGGTTGTTACAGATACGACAAAACCGACAATAACAATTACAAAACCAACGGCGGGACAATCGTTGACGGTGGGAAGCCTCCTCACTTTTCAGGCAACTTTCAGTGACAACGTACAACTTAAAAATTACGAAATAGTAATCAGCAAGGTGATTGCGGGTGGTTTAACCTTAAAAAGTGTCCCTACACCTGTAGACTGGAGTTATACAAAATCAGCGACAAGTTTTAATACAGGTGTTAAACAGCAGGAAATCACGCTTGGAGATATCACCATACCCATGGATATCAGTGGAAAACCTGTTTCAACCGGAAAATACAATTTCAAGGTTACGTGCGTTGACAGTTCGAATAACTCCACCGATACGACCGTGCAATTCAATATCATCTAAACATTTGCTATTCTAATTTCTGACCATTAAGCGTCAAAGCATTTGTTTCAAACAAATTTCTGAATAACCGGTTAAATGCCGGTTATTTTTGTTTTAATCCGGAGCAATACGAATAATTTAAGTCGTCCCCGGGTGATTTTGCATCGCCCACTCTCCCACTTAAAGTTTTTTCATGTAAGTTTGTAAAGTTCAAATAAATCCGCATATGACTGGTACCGATCACCCATTTCAAAAATACATTAAAATATTCTGGAGCATCTTCGGAATTGGTATCCTGATGATTATCATACTCTTTTCGCTGGTTGCCAATGGCAAACTGGGGTTTATGCCTACGCTGAAGGAGCTCGAAAACATTGAATCATCGCTGGCTTCCGAAGTCTATTCGAGCGATAGTATTGTGATGCGTAAATTTTTCTACAAGGAAAACAGGACGTATGTCCCTTATGAACAGATCAGTCCAAATGTCATCACAGCACTCGTAGCTACAGAAGATGAGCGTTTTTATAAACATTCAGGCATAGATATCAAAGGATTATTCCGGGTTGCCAAGGGGATTATTATCAGCGATGAGAGTTCCGGAGGAGGAAGTACAATCAGTCAGCAATTAGCAAAGATGCTGTTCCCTCGTGAGGAGATGGATAGCAAGCTCGATCTGGCATTCCGTAAATTCCGGGAATGGATTATCGCAGTAAAACTGGAGCGCAACTTCACCAAGGAAGAGATACTGACCATGTACCTCAACAAGTTTGACTTTTTAAATCTTGCAGTCGGCATAAAATCAGCATCGCAGATCTATTTCGGAGTGAATCCCGATAAATTGACGTTGGAACAGGCTGCCCTGCTGATCGGAATGGCCAAAAATCCTTCGCTCTACAATCCGCTCCGGCGTCCTGAATTGGTGAAACAGCGTAGAAATGTAGTGCTTAACCAGGTTCGTAAATTTGGAAAGATCTCAAAATCAGAATATGATGCCCTTAAAAGCAAAGAGTTAAATCTCAATTACCACAAAGAAGATTTCAAATCAAGCCCGGGGACCTATTTCACGGAATACCTTCGGACTATTTTAATGGCTCAAAAACCGAACCATGAAAAATATGCGGCATGGCAAAATCAACAGTACCACGAAGATTCTTTGGAATGGGAAACGAACCCATTGTACGGATGGTGTCATAAGAATTTAAAGTCGGACGGAACCCCATATAACATCCATTCCGATGGATTAAAGATCTATTCGACCATTGACATGAGGATGCAGACTTATGCAGAATATGCTGTAAAACAACATTTAAGCCTTGAAATTCAGCCAGTCTTTAACCAAAGAATCAAGATCTTACGAAATCCTCCGTTCCCTAATTCGATGTCGGATGAAGAGGCGCATAACCTGCTCAATTTTTCTGTCAATGGTCGAATAGATCTTTAATCCATCGGAATGGATGTTATATGGGGTTCCGTCCGACTTTAAATTCTTATGACACCATCCGTAC